>CAZTRE010000014.1:0-29956 GCA_964616405.1 uncultured Mycoplasma sp.
ATTGATGCTGTTATTAAATTAATTCGTGCATCTAAGTCTGATGATGAAGCTAGAACTGGTTTAATGAACAACTTTAAATTGTCTGAGCTTCAGGCTAATGCTATTCTGGAAATGAGATTACGCCGTTTAACGGGCTTAGAGCGTGAAAAGATTGAAAATGAATTAAATGACTTATTGAAGTTAATTGACGAGTTACGAGGCATTTTAGCTAGTGATGAGAAGATATTAGATGTAATTAAAAAAGAATTATTAGAAATAAAAGATAAATATAGTGATGAAAGACGTACAAATATTGATATGACTGCAATTGAATATATAGAAGATGAGTCTTTAATACCTGAGGAAGATATTATTATTACTTTGACAAAGAATGGATATATTAAACGTTTAAGAACTGATACATATCGTACACAAAATAGAGGTGGCGTAGGAGTTAGAGGTATGGCTACAAATGAAGACGACTTTGTGGAACATATGATTTCAATGAAAACACATGACTATTTACTATTCTTTTCTAATAGAGGAAGAGTCTATCGTATGAAGGGTTATGAGATTCCTGAATATGCAAGACAGTCTAAGGGTTTACCTATTATAAATTTATTACCATTAGAAAAAAATGAGAACATTAGTTCGATAATAGAAATAGATTCAAATGATAATGAAACTAAGTATTTAATGTTTGCTACTAAGGGAGGTATTATTAAACGTACAGAAATAGAAGAGTTTGATAATATTCGTAAAGGTGGTAAGATTGCTATTGTTTTGAAGGAAGATGATGAATTAATAAGCGTCAGAAAGACTTGTGGAAAAAATGAAATAGCAATTGGGGCTAGTAATGGACGCATGGTACGTTTTGATGAAAATGAAATTCGGTCTATGGGAAGAAGTAGTTCTGGTGTTAAAGGAATTGATCTTGATGGAGCGACTGTAGTTGGTGCTGAAGTGGTTAATTCTGGACAATATGTTCTAATTGTTACTGAGAAGGGTTATGGAAAGAAAACTGTAATTGATGAGTATAGATTAACACATAGAGGTAGCAAGGGTGTTAGAGCATTTAATGTTACTGAAAAGAATGGTATGATGGCAGCATTAAAATGTGTAAGTGAAGAAAATGATTACGATGTAATTGTTGTTACTAATAGCGGTATTATAATGAAGATGCCAGGAGAACAGATATCTACATTAAAACGTGCAACGCAAGGGGTAAGATTGATTAATCTAAAGGATGATCAAACCGTTTCAACTGTAGCTGTTGTAGCTAAGGAAGAAGAAAAAAGTGAAGAGATAGTAACAGAAGAATAATAGCTTAGGGATGGCAATTGTCATCCTTTTTTGTTGTAAATTAAGCGTCTAATACCTTGTGGAAAAAAGATATTTTGTTTTTTAAAATAGTATTTTGGCATTTATTTGTATACTTATTTATTTAAAATTATTTCCCGGGAAAAAATTTTTTTACATTTTTATAGAAAAAACAGGTAAAGTGTCAAATTTGACGTCAAAATGCATTATGAGCGATTTAGTATGAATTAGGCGTATAATGTACTAATTAAATTGATTTAAATGCATTATTTTTAATCTAATTGTGTATTAAACTAAATGTTCCACGTGAAACATTTTATCCACAATTTTTGTTCATAAACATTTTAAATTATGTATTAGTTTTATAATAAAATTATTTCCTGGGAAATAATTTTATTTTTAGTAAATTTGAATTTTGTTAAAAACAGTTAATTCATAATTTTGATAGTTATTTATGTATAAAAGTTTTACTAAATTCGTTTAACTTTTTTTAATTTTAATAAATTATATAAAAAAGTAGAATATGTTATATCAAGAATTTTGCCAAAAGATTATGTTTAAAATATTTTTATTTCTTTAATTATATATTTTTAATTTTTTTTGATAGATTATTTCCTGGGAAATAATTTTGCAAAATGAATTATGATAAAGTCAATTATATATTTATATGATATTAATGGTTATTTGCTTTAAAATTATGTTTCACGTGAAACATTTTATCCACAGATTATGTTTAAAATCTTTTAAATATTAATATTTTATGATTAATTTTTTTAATTATTTACAATACTTACCTTTTATTGGTTAATTATTTCCCGGGAAATAATTTTGCAAGATAAATCGTGGAAAAGTTATTTATATATTTATATGACATACATAGTTATTTATTTTAAAATTATGTTTCACGTGAAACATTTTATCCACAAAAAGTGTTTTTTAAGTATATTTTTAAAAATTTTTAATTATTTTACACGTAATAAAGGAAAAATATCCTTAATTTTATTGTTTAATTATTAACTTTTAAATTTTATGATTTTTTATTTTACAAATTTAATAACTTATAATACAATACTATTGTGCAATGGAAATGCTTGAATCAGGTCAGGATCGGAAGGTAGCAGCCTTAAGAGCCTCCTTCCATGTGCACTTTTTTATTGGAGTGGTATAAATGAATTTAAAATATATGAATATTGCATTTATTGAGGCTAATAAGGCCTTTAAACGTGGCGAAGTTCCAATAGGTGCAGTAATTGTTAAAGATGATAAAATTATTGCTAAGGCATATAATTGCAAGGAAAAGGAAAGATGTGCAGTTAAACATGCAGAAATCTCTGCTATTATAAAAGCTTCTAAAAGATTACGTAATTGGCGTTTAGAAAACTGTGATATGTATGTTACTTTAGATCCGTGTCCTATGTGTGCTAGTGCAATTAAACAAGCTAGAATTAGAAACGTTTATTCTGCATTATCAAATAGTGATGAAAATAATGAAAAGATTATTTCTGAAATATTTAAATCCGATAACGTAAATGCTAAGGTTAATTTTGTTAATAATTTATTTGTGGAAAAAAGTGAAGTATTATTACGCACTTTCTTTGGTAATAGAAGAAAAAAGTAATAATATTTCTTTTTCTTTATGTTATAATATAATGAGTTAGGAGGTATATTATGTATCGTGCTTTATATAGAAAATATCGGCCTCAAGGATTTGATAGTGTGGTTGGACAAAATACTATTGTAAAAACACTTCAAAACTCAATTAAAAATCATTCATTTAGTCATGCATATATGTTTTTTGGACCTCGTGGAGTAGGAAAAACAACTGCTTCAAAAATCTTTGCTCGTGCTATTAATTGTTTAGATCCTATAGATGGTGATGCATGTGGAAAATGTAAGAATTGTTTGCATTCATTTGAAAAGGAATGCGTTGATATTATTGAAATTGACGCTGCTTCAAACAATGGTGTTGATGAAATTAGAGAATTAAAAAATAAAATTGCTTTAGTGCCAGCTGAACTTAAGTATAAGGTTTATATTATTGATGAAGTTCATATGTTGTCTATGGGGGCATTTAATGCGTTGTTAAAGACACTTGAAGAGCCACCTGAACACGCAATTTTTATTTTGGCTACTACGGATCCGCAAAAGGTTCCTGAAACTATTATTTCGAGATGTCAATGTTTTTCTTTTAAAAGAATTTCTGAAGAAATGATTATTCAAAGGCTAAGAACGGTTTGTGATAGTGAAAAAATTGATATTGACGATGAAGTTCTGAATGAAATTGCTATTTCTTCAGATGGTGGAATGCGTGATGCATTAGGCTCTTTAGATAAATTGACTTCATATACAAAAAATAAGATTAATATAGAAGATTTTGCAGAATTAAATGGTACTATTACTAAAGCTATGTTAGAAGATATTTGTAATTTTATGTTTAATGGTGATATTGCAATGGTTTTATCATTAATTAATAAATATAATAGTGATGGAAAAAATTTAATTCAAATCTTGCTTCAAATAATGCATTTTGTAAGAAATAAGATTATTGCTTATTATGTTGAAAATAAAAAAAGCGACATTTCTGTGGATAAAATGTTAAAGTTAGTCAACGTAATTAACGAAAATATGTTCGATATAAAAAAGAGTGGCAACCCTAAAATTTATATAGAAATGTTGTTAATAAAATATATAAAAGAAATTTGTGAAGTTAGTAATGACGCTACTAATTATAATAATAGAACTATTTTCCAAAATGAATTGAAAGAAAATATTAGTGTAAAAGATGCTGATTTAAAAGTTGCAAAAGTAAATGATAAATTGGAAAATAGTATTAGTGATAATCGTTTGAATTCTACAGAAAACGATATAGCTGCAGATGAAGAATATGATTTTGATAAAGAATTTTCTGATGATGTAGAGTATGAAGAGAATGTGACTTTGCAAAATGAAACAAATTCTTGTGAGAATTTGAATAACAATAATGATTCTAATAATAAAAATATTATAAATATTGATGAAATTATGAAAGCTAGGGTAAATAACACTTTGGCTAAAGCTAATAAACAAATTTTGCTTTTAGAATTGGAAAACATGAAAAAACTTAATGATTTTACATTTGATCAGGAAATTGGCTATATTGTGTGTGGTTTACTTGATGCGAGTTTAAGAGCTGCTAGCGAAGAAAGTATTATTTTAAGTTATGAATATGATTCAACTGTTAAGCAAAATTTGACTGAATTAGAAAAGTTTACATATGTTTATGAGAAAATTACTGGTTCTTCTAAAAAGCTTGCTTTAATTACTCATAGTGATTGGGAAAAAGAAAAAGCAAAATACATAAAGAGTATAAAAGAAGGAAATCATTACGATGTTATTGAAGAACCAGAGGAAGTATATGAAGAATCTGAAAAAGATGATATAATAACTAATAGTGCAGTGGAACTTTTTGGTGACATTGTAGAAATAAATTAATTAAGGAGAATGAATATGAATATACAAGCAATGATGAAACAAGCACAAGCTATGCAAAAAGATATGATGAAAATTAAAGAGGAAATTGATAATACTGAATTTACTGCAGAAAGTTCTTTAGTAAAAGTTACTGTTAAAGGAACAAAAGAAGTTGTTAATGTTGAAATTGATACAGCAAATGGATTTGATATTGATGATGTAGAAATGTTACAAGATATGATAATGATTGCAATCAACGAGGCTAATAAAAAAGTTGATGCAGCTTTAGAAAAGAAGATGGGTAAATTTGGAAATATTCCGGGTTTATTTTAGGAATTAAATATGTATCCTGATAGTATTAAGAGTTTAATTGAATCTTTTAAATTTTTACCAGGAATTGGTGAGAAAACAGCCGAGAGACTGGCTTTTTCTGTTTTAGAATTAGAAGAAGAACAGGCTGAGTTTTTTGCCGAAAGTCTTGTTGATGTAAAAAGAAACATACATAAATGTAGTGTTTGCAATACTTTGACTGAGGATGATACTTGCTTTATATGTAATGATAATGATAGAGATAATGACTTGTTATGTGTCGTTGAAGATACAAAAAATGTATTTTTATTTGAAAAATTAGGTATGTTTCATGGAAAATATCATGTGTTAGATGGTTTGATTTCTCCCTTGGATGGAGTAAATCCTGAAGATATCGGACTAGATAAATTAGTAGATAGAATAGTAAAAGAAAAGTTTAAAGAAATAATTTTTGCTTTTAAACCAAGTATTGAAGGTGAAACAACATCTTTATATATTAAAAGAATATTAGATGGCCTTGATGTTAAAACAACTAGATTAGCGAGTGGTGTTCCAATTGGTGCTGATATGGAATATGTAGATAGTTTAACGTTAGAGAGAGCCATAAATGATCGAAAAGAAATAGAATAATTATTATAAATTTTCATATCTCTTAATAGGAGATGATGGAATGAAATTAATTTTAAAGATAATGAAAAGGGTAATTTTAGGAGCATTTTTATTATATGGTTATAATTTAATTGCTGTAAATTTTAATATGATAATTCCTATTAATATTTTTACTATTGGATTTGTAACTATATTAGGAATTCCCTCTATATTAGCTTTGTTATTGTTTAAATTATTTGTATTGTGAGGTGATTTCTTATGAATCTTTCTGTTGCTAAGAATCGATTTTTTAATCAAGTTACGAATCTTGTTAATTATGATAAAGTTTCACATGCATATTTAATTGAAATTGATAATTATGAAAATGATTTTAAATATGTTTTAGATTTTGTAAAAATGATTCTTTGTAAGAAAAAGAGTTTTAAAGAAGCTTGTAACGAATGCAATATTTGTAGTCAAATTGATAATAATTGCTATGTGGATTTGAAAATTATTGAACCTGATGGAGCTACAATTAAAAAAAAGCAGTTGCTTGAGTTACAGGAAGAATTTCATAATAAATCATTATTAGACAATAAAAGGATTTATATTATTAAAGAAGCAGATAAGTTAAATGATAATTCGGCTAATACTATGTTAAAATTTTTAGAAGAACCAGAGGAAAACATTATTGCTTTACTAGTTACAACTAATAAATATAAGGTTATTGAAACGATATTATCTAGGTGTCAAATATTATCTATGCAAGATAATTTTAGTTATATTCAAGTATCAGATACTATTATTGATCTGATTAGTTTTATTGTTAAAAAAAATGATTTGTTTATTAATTATAATGTTATATATAATGATATATTACCAGATAAGAATGTAGCTAAAGAAGTTTTGTCTGAAATAGAAAAAATATTTATTAATTATTTGAATTATATTTCGATTGGTGATGAGAGTTTTTGTAATAATTCAATTGTGAAAATATTGTCTAATGTTGATAGTAATTATATTATTAACTGTATTGCAATAATTGAAGAGGAATTAGATAAATTAGAATATAATGTAAATTATAAATTATGGTTAGATTGTTTATTTGCCAAGTTGATTGGAGGTAATTTATGGTAGATGTAGTGGCAGTTAAGTTGAAGGTGACAAAAGGGGTATATTTTGCTTCTCCTAATTTAATTGATGTTGAAAAAGGAAGTCTTGTGGTTTTTGAGACAGATAATGGAATACAACTTGGTGAAATATGTAGCGAGATTCATAAGGAAAAAGAAGAAAATGTTGCTCTTCCATTACCTAAAGTTGTTAGAGTTGCAACAGATCATGATATTGAGGATTTTAAAGAAAATGAAAAGATTCGAGACAAAGCATTAGATGATGCTAAAAAATTAAGTCAGCAATTGAATTTAGAGATGAATTTTGTAGAAGCATATTATAATTTAGATAGATCTCAACTTATTTTTTCATTTTTATCTGATAATCGTGTTGATTTTAGGGAATTAGCTAAGAAGTTGGCTCAAAAATATAAGACAAGAATTGAACTTAGACAAATCGGAGTGCGTGATAAATCTAAAAAGATTGGTGGATTGGGTCCTTGCGGTTTATTTTTATGTTGTAATTCATTTTTAACAGATTTTAATAGTGTTTCCATTAATATGGCTAAAAATCAGTTCTTGGCATTAAATCCTTCAAAGATAAATGGTGTATGTGGACGTTTATTATGTTGCTTGGATTATGAAAATGATGTATATACAGAGCTTAAGAAGGATCTTCCTAAGATTGGGATGATGGCCGATACCCCTATAGGAATGGGAAAAATTGTATCTGTTGATGTGTTTAAGAAAACTTATTCTGTAGATTTAAAGGAAAAAGGAATAGTTGAGTTTTCAAAGGATGAAGGTAAAAATAATGGAAGTTCTAAATGATATTTTAGGTTATAAAGATAGAAAAATATATCAGGATACTGATTGTTTTTCTTTTTCGCTTGATAGTGTAATGCTTGCTAACTTTGCGACTATAAGATTAAGAGATAAAAAAATAGTTGATTTGGGTTGTGGAAACGGAGTTATTCCTTTAATTCTTTCGCTTAGAACCGATAAGAAAATAATAGGTGTAGAAATTCAAGAAAAAATGGCTAATATGGCTATTAATTCTATTAAATATAATAATCTAAGTAATCAAATAGAGATTATTAATAGTGATATCAAAAATTTAGGTGGGGGCAAATTTATTGAATCCTTTGATTTAATTACTTGTAATCCGCCATATTTTAAAGTAAATGAGAAAAATTTTTTTAACGAGAGTTATGAAAAGATGCTTGCTAGACATGAAATAGGGATAAATTTAGAAGATTTATGTGCAATAGCTAAGAAATTGTTGAAAAATAATGGAAATTTTGCTATAGTACATAGACCTGAAAGATTAGTAGATATTTTATTTGAATTTAGGAAAAATAATATTGAACCTAAACGCATTCAATTTGTATATGAAAAGATTGCTAAGGGATCTATATTGGTTTTAGTGGAAGGTCAAAAAAATGGAAGAGCAGGTTTAAAGATAGAAAATCCTATTGTAATGTATAATGATGATGGTACAATGACTAATGAATATGCTAATTTACAAGTAGAGGTGAGAAAATGAGTCAAAAAAGTTATGATGATAGTTCAAGTTTATATTTAATACCTACACCAATTGGAAATTTGGATGATATTACAGTTAGGTCATTGAAAACTTTGGAAAGTGTCGATTTTATATTGTGTGAGGATACAAGAGAAACCGGTAAACTACTTAGTAAATACCAAATCAAGAAGAAATTGGTTAGTTGTCATGAATTTAATGAGGATAAAATAAGAGATTATGTTGTGGAAGAATTAAAAAATGGTAAAAATATTGGTTTAGTAACAGATCAAGGAACACCAATTATTAGTGATCCAGGGTATATTGTTGCTAAGGAAGTAATTAAATGTGGGTTTAATGTTGTTAGTTTACCTGGTGCGACAGCTTTTGTACCAGCTTTGACTGTGTCCGGAATTAATCCTTCGCCATTTATGTTTTATGGTTTCTTAAATGCAAAGGAATTAAAAAGAAAAAAAGAATTGCAAGCATTAAAATCTTTTAAATATACGATGATTTTTTATGAAGCACCTCATCGTTTGAAAGATACATTAACTGATATGTTAGAAATTTTTGGAGATAGAAATGTTTCAATTAGTAGAGAAATTTCGAAGATTCATGAGGAAGTATTACGTGATAAAATTAGTAATTTGATAGATTGTGCTGATAGTCTTAAGGGTGAGTTTGTAGTTGTTGTAGAAGGTAATGATCAAGTTGTAGATTATTCTAATATGACAATTGTTGAACATGTTAAATTGTATATTGATGAGTCAATTAGCGAAAAAGAGGCTATTAAAATTGTAGCTAAAGAAAGAAATGTAGCCAAATCAGTTATTTATAAAGAGTATCATGAAAATATAAAAAAACAATAAAATTATTTCCCGGGAAATAATTTGTAAATAATCAAATTTAGAAATAATTTGAGGTGATTAAATGAAATTAGTGGTTGGATTAGGAAATCCAGGAAAAGAATATGAAAAAACGCGTCATAATATCGGCTTTTTATTTGTGGATAATTATATTTTGAGTAAAAACTATATAGGAAATTGGAAATCAAAATTTAATGGTTTGTATTTTGAGGTAAATATAGGTGGAGAAAAAGTTATCTTTGTAAAACCACAATCTTATATGAACTTATCAGGTGGTGTAGTCAGTCAATTTGTGAATTTTTTCAAGATTGATATTAACGATATACTTGTTATTTCTGATGATTTAGATTTACTAGTAGGTAATTTTAAATTGAAAAGTAAAGGCTCTTGCGGTGGTCATAATGGTTTACGCGATATTGAAAGATGTTTAAATTCCCAAGACTATAAAAGACTTAAGATTGGAATTTCTAACGATAAAGAATTAGATACTAAAGATTATGTGTTGGGTAATTTTTCTAAATCTGAATTAGATGTTTATAAGATATTGTTTAACAAGCTAAATATTGTTTTAGATGAATATTTTTGTATGGATTTTACAGATTTAATGAGTAGATATAATAGTAAGAATAGGTGATTAGATGAAATTATTTGATCAATTTGTTTCTGTAGATATAAAAAAGAACATGGGTATTGCTGGTCTTACCGATGAGTTTTTTTGTGTTTATTTGAATAATTTATATGAGCAGTATAAAAAAAACTTATTAGTAGTAGTAAATTCGTTGTTTGAGGCTAACCAATTGTTTTCTTCATTAAAGAATTATAATAATAATTGTTATTTATTTCCGATGGATGATTTTCTTACTAGTGAGGCATTGGCTATAAGTCCAGACTTACAAATAACAAGATTAGAGACTGTTAATGAAATTATTAAGGGAAAACCATTAATTATTATTACAAATTTAATGGGATATTTGCGATTTTTACCTACGAAGCAATGCTATAAGAAAAGTGTTATATCTTTAAAGGTTGGAGATGTTATAAAACCACAGAATTTAGTTGAACATTTAAATAAGATAGGTTATTGCCGGGATACTTTAGTAACTAAAACTGGGGAGTTTGGTGTACGTGGATTTGTAATTGATATTTTTCCAGTTGATGAAGAATTACCAATTCGTATTGAGTTTTTTGATGATGAAATTGATTCAATTAGAAATTTTGATCCAGAGACGCAAAAGTCATTATCTAATACTAAAGAGGTAGTAATTAAACCTTATTTTGAATTTATATGTGATGGAGAAGTACCTGTTGAAAAATTTGGTAAACAAAAATATTTGCCTGAATTTGGAGAGGTTTCTTCTATTTCTGAATATTTAGAAGATAATATAACTATATTTAAAGATTACGAGCAACTAGAATTTGCATTTGGGCAGATTTTAGAGGAAGTCGTAACTTATAAAGTGTCGAAGGATGTTGATTTTAATGGCAATTATATGTTTAATTTTTCTGATTTAAAATGTGAATTTCCGCTTTATTATTTGTCTATTAATAATGTAGTTAATAAACGTTTGATTTCTTCTTTTGTAGACTTTGGTGTAAGAACTATTAATAATTTTGCTGAGGATGCTAAGGTAATAAATGCATTTATAAGAAAAGCACTTGAGGAAGAAAAGACAATTGTAATATGTTTAAAGAAGCATCAACTCCGTAGTATTGTAAAAGTACTTAATATGAAGGTTGTGGAAAGTAATTTTAGTAATATAAAACTGGGAATGGTTAATTTAATTGAGGGGGAGATTAACCAAGGGTTTATGTATAATAGCTTAGTTGTTTTATCTGCAAATGAATTGTTTATGATGAATAATGCGAAGAAGAAATATAAAACTAAATTTAAGTATGCAGTTGGAATTAATGATATTAATAAACTTAGTGTCGGTGATTATGTTGTGCATAATATACATGGGATTGGTGTATATAATGGTATTAAAACTTTAACTCTTAATGGTATAACAAAAGATTATTTAGAAGTTTTATATCAAGGTAAGGATAAGATTTATATCCCTGTTGAAAAAATTGATTTATTAGCTAAATATTCTGGTAAAGAGGGAGTTTCACCTAAAATTAATAAGTTAGGTGGAACGGAGTGGAGTAAAACTAAGGCTCGTGTTAAAAATAAAGTAAATGATATGGCAGATAAACTCTTAGCCCTTTATGTAGAGAGAGAGTCACGTAAGGGATTTGCATTTTCACCAGATTGCGATATGTTATGTGATTTTGAACAGGATTTTCCATATGAGCTAACAAGGGATCAAGTTCACGCTATTAAACAGATTAAGGCAGATATGGAACTATCTGTTCCTATGGATAGATTACTATGCGGTGATGTAGGATTTGGTAAGACAGAAGTGGCATTTGTAGCTGCTTTTAAAGCCATTTTGGATTCAAAACAAGTATTATTTTTATGTCCGACAACAATTTTGTCTAATCAACATTATGAAAATGCTAAAGTTAGGTTTGGAAATTTTCCTGTATCTATAGGGCTTTTAAACAGATTTACTTCGCCGAAAGAGGAAAAGAGAATCTTAGAGGGATTAAAAGATGGAACAATTGATATTGTTTTTGGCACGCATAGGTTACTTAGCGATGATGTTAAACTTAAAGATTTAGGTTTGCTTATTATTGATGAAGAGCAGAGATTTGGGGTTGTTCATAAAGAAAAAATTAAGCAATATAAGACGAATGTTGATGTTTTAACTCTTACTGCGACACCAATTCCTAGAACATTGCAAATGTCATTGGTGGGAATTAGAAGTTTATCTTTAATTGAGACTCCACCAATGAATAGGTATCCTGTCCAAACTTATGTTGTTGAAGAAAATAAACAAATTCTAAAGGATGCTATATATAAAGAGTTATCTAGAAATGGACAAGCATTTATTTTGTATAATAGAGTTCAATCTATTAATGAAGAACGAGATAAAATTAAGAGTTTGGTTCCGGAAGCTAGGGTGGCTGTTGCGCATGGTCAAATGACCAAGAATGAATTGGAAAATGTTATTATTGATTTTACTAACCATGAATTTGATGTCTTAGTTTGTACAACTATAATTGAAACAGGAATCGATATTCCTAATGTTAATACACTAATTATTATGGATGCAGATCGTTTTGGATTAAGTCAGTTATATCAAATAAGAGGTAGAGTTGGTCGAGGCGATAAGTTTGCTTATGCGTATTTAATGTATCAACCATTTAAATCTTTAACTGAAACTGCTATAAAACGTTTAAATGTTATTAAAGAATTTACAGAGCTTGGAAGTGGTTTTTCTATTGCAACTAGAGATTTATCAATTAGAGGAGCTGGTGATATTCTAGGTAGTGAACAAGCTGGTTTTATTGACTCTGTTGGAATTGATTTGTATTTAAAAATGCTTAATGAAGAAGTTGCTAAAAAGAAAAAGGTTTCTTTAGATATAGGAAACGATGAAGATGATAAACAACCTCTACTTAATGTTACTACACACATTGATGATAGTTATGTAAGTGAAGATGAGTTAAAGATTGAGATTCATAGAAAGATAAATGAGATTGATTCAAAAGAAAAATTTGATGAGGTTAAGCTAGAATTAGAAGATCGTTTTGGTAAGTTAAATGAAGATATTATTATTTATATGTATGAAGAGTGGTTTGAAAAATTAGCGTCTAAAGTTAAACTAGAAAAGGTACATCAAACTAAAAATTCTATTGAATTGGTATTTCCGATGGCTGTTGTTGAGAAAATGGATACTGAAGAATTATTTATGGATGCATTTAAGGTGTCTAATATGTTTAGGTTTGTAAGCAAGGGGAGTAACTTGATAATTGTTCTTGATATTATTAAGTTGGAAAAACATCCTGTTTATTATTTAGTTGAATTTCTTGATAAAATTTATAGTAAATTTGGAAATTCTATTGACTAATTATTTAATTCCTTGTTAAAGTTAATATGCTAGGAGTGAGGCAATAATGATTGATACATTAGAGGAATTTAAGAAACAGCATTTTGAAAATTATAGGAAAGCAATTATGGAAATTATTCGTAATAATACTGATGTATTAGTAGATGAAGATATTATGTCGTTGCTTAGAAAGCCTCCGCTTGATTCTATGGATGCCATAAAGACTAAGTATTTGGACTTGGCAAAGAAGAATAAAATTGTACTTAATACGGTTAAATTAGATCAAATGCTCGAAGATTATCGAAAGGAAATTTCGAAGTGCTGTAAGGAAATAAAAGAAATTAGGGTCGTTGCGTTAGAAAAGATTGTAGGGACAACAGAATTTACTAAAGAAACAGATATAATTAAATTTAATAAAAAGGATTTTGCAGGTATTAACAAAAAAATAAAAAAAACTGTTAAGGACAGATTACAAAATGCAGCTGAAAAAAATATTATAAAGAATGTTAATACTGTATTTACATCGGCGGTTAATGATGAAGTTAAGAAAAGAATAAGTAGCGAAGTTGTTAAATTTGTAAAAGGATCATATCAAAGACAATTACTAGAAAATATAGATTTTAAAATTTTGGTTAAAGATACAACTTTGGCTAATGGGGCTAAAGAACAAGGGGAGCGACATTTATTTACTTTAGCTAATTCACATATTTTTAAGTAGAAAAGGATTAAGAAATTAATTCTTTTTTTAACGTATTATTTATTTATACATACGATATGATAGCGGAGGATATTGGTAATGAATATTATATTGTATTGTATTTTAGGTATTTTAATACCTTTTGTTGGAACTTGTTTAGGAAGTTTCTTTGTATTTTTTTTTAAAAATAATTTAAGTGATAATTTTCATAAAGGTATGATTGGGATAGCAGTAGGCGTAATGTTAGCCGCTAGTGTTTGGTCATTAATTATTCCGTCAATTGAAATGGCTAGTGGTCAGTATAAAATGGAATGGTTTCCTACAGTAGTAGGGTTAGTTCTTGGGGTATTATTTTTAATTTTAGTTGATTTATTATCTAAGAAAATTGAAATTAGTAAACAGTCTGGTAAATTAAATATGCTATGGTTTTCTGTTACTTTGCATAATATTCCTGAAGGAATGGCTGTTGGAGTTTGCTTTGCAGGGGTTTTAGCAGGTAATGCAGGTGTTAGTTTGATAAGCGCATTAGTACTGGCATTAGGAATTGGTATTCAGAATATTCCTGAGGGAGCCATTATATCTATGCCGGCGTATACAAAAGGTAGTTCTAAAAATAAAGCTTTTTTCTCAGGTGTAATATCTGGTGTTGTGGAACCAATTGCGGCGGGATTGACAATTATTTTATTAAAAATAGTTGTTCCATTATTACCATATTTATTATCGTTTGCAGCGGGAGCAATGATATATGTTGTTGTAGAAGAATTAATTCCAGAACTTCATGAGAATAGCTCTAATAAAGTGGGAATAATTAGTGTTATAATAGGTTTTATCATTATGTTAATTTTAGATGTAAGTTTAGGTTAAATATGAAAAATTTGGGTAAAATACAATTATTAGCACTTTAGATTGACAAGTGCTAATAAAAGTGGTATTATGAAAATGTAGTAAGAAGAGACAACCTCTTTTACTATGAGGTATTATGTTGTATTTGTGCTACCATTCGTTGTAACACACTATGAAAGGAAGATGATATATATGATGATAGTACCAAGAAGAAATAGAGGATTTGATTTATTTGATGATTTTTTTAAAGAAGATGATTTCTTTTCAAGTAAACAATCAAGTCTAATGAAAACGGATATTAAAGAAGCAAAAGATAAGTATGTTATAGAAGTTGATTTACCTGGTTGTGCTAAGGAAAATATTAATTTAGAGTTAAATAATGGTTATTTAGAAATTTCTGCAAAAGTGGAAAAAGAAAATAAGTCTGGTGATGATGAGAGATATATTCGTCAAGAAAGATTTATTGGTGAATGTTCTAGAAGCTTTTATGTGGGTGATCAAATAACTCAAAAAGATATTGCGGCAGAATTTAATAATGGAATTTTAAAAATTGAGGTTCCTAAAATTGAAGAAGTTGAAGAAACACCAGAATCTAAACGCATAGAGATTAAATAATTTAAAGAGATCAATCGTAAGATTGGTCTTTTTTAGTATAAAAATTATTTCCCGGGAAATAATAAGAAAAGAGAAAGTGAGGAATAATATGAAGTCAACCGGTGTTGTAAGAAGAGTAGATGATTTAGGAAGAATTGTTATTCCAAAAGAAATAAGAAGAACTCTTAGAATTAGAGATGGTGAAGAACTAGAAATATATGTAGATGATGATGTAATTGTATTAAAGAAGTTTTCAAAGGTTGCAGACTTGGGGGATGTTTCTAAAAAAATTATTGATGTGGTTAGTTCATTAGTAGGAAAAACGGTTTTGGTCAGTGATCGTGATAAAATTATTACAGGTAGCGGAGATTTAAAGAAAAATTATTTGAATAAGGAAATATCTCAAACTATTGAGAAGGTTATTAGTAGTCATAATGTTATGGTTGAAAATGATGTTTCAACGATTGAAATTGTGGATGGGTCTATAGATAAATATTCTTATATATTACAACCTATTATTAGTTTTGGAGATGTAGTTGGAACCATTATTTTTTTATCAGTAAACAATGATATTTCGGAATTTGATGTTACTATTAGTGGATTGATTGCACAATTTTTAGGTAAATATATTGAAGATTAACAATTTTTATGTTATATTATGACCATAACTTTTGAAAAGTTGTGATGAAGAGTCTGTAATGAATGTTTATTTTAGAGACCTCCGTAAGGTGAAAGGGAGGATAGACTAAGTTATAAGATATGGCTTCTGAACTATTATATCGATATGTAGGTATAATCGTAGATAGGCGTTAACTATTAAAGTGTGTAATATCAAATTATTACGAAATAAGGTGGTACCGCGAAAGTTTTCGTCCTTATGTCGTGGTAATTTTTTTTTGATATTTAAATATTATTAAAAGGAGTGATTTTAATGGCAGAAAAATATTATATTTCGACTGCAATTGCTTATACTTCAGGAAAGCCACATATAGGCAATACTTATGAAATTGTTTTAGCTGATGCGATTGCTAGATGGAAGAGAATAAAAGGCTATGATGTTTATTTTCAAACAGGTACAGATGAACATGGAATTAAAATAGAGGAGAAGGCAGCAGCTGCTGGAATTGAACCTCAAGAATTCGTTGACGGAGTAGCAACAGAAATTAAGCGTATTTGGGATTTAATGAATACAAGTTATGATCGTTTTGTTAGAACTACAGATAAAAAGCATGAAAAAGTTGTTCAACATATTTTTAAGAAAATGTATGACAAAGGTGATATATATAAAGGAGAATACAAGGGTCTTTATTGTACACCATGTGAATCTTTCTGGACTGAATCTCAATTAGTAGATGGTAAATGTCCTGATTGTGGAAGAGAAGTTCATGAACAAAGTGAAGAGGCCTACTTCTTTAAATTAAGTAATTATCAAGAAAAATTAGAGAAATATATTGAAGATAATCCAGACTTTATTCAGCCGGCTGCACGTAAAAATGAAATGGTTAACAATTTTATTAAACCGGGGTTACAGGATTTATGTGTTTCTCGTACGACATTAAAATGGGGAATACCTGTTGATTTTGATGCAAAGCATGTAGTTTATGTTTGGTTAGACGCCCTAACAAATTATATTACTAATATTGGTTATGATGTAGATAATGAAACTGAAGAGTTTAAAAAACTATGGCCTGCTGATTTACATTTAATTGGTAAGGATATTATTCGTTTTCATAGTATTTATTGGCCTTGTTTCCTATGGTCTTTGGGATTAGAATTACCTAAGAAGATTTTTGGACATCCTTGGTTATTAACTAGTAGTGATAAAATGAGTAAATCTAAGGGAAATGTTATTTATGCCGATGACTTAGTTGATAAATTTGGTGTAGATGCAGTACGTTTTTATTTATTACACGAAATTCCATTTGCCAATGATGGCAATATTACTTATGATTTATTAATCGAAAGGACTAATGGAGAACTTGCTAATGTATTAGGTAACCTTGTTCAAAGAACTATTTCAATGGGAAATAAGTATTTTGGCGGAAAAGTTTCAAATAAAAAGGTAAGTACTGATGTAGATGGTGCTCTTATTAAGTCAATTAATGGCTTAGATAATTTAGTTTCTAAGAAAATGGATGAATTGCAAATTGCCGATGCTATAACAGAGATATTCAATGTCTTACGAGCTTCAAATAAATACATTGATGATACAACTCCATGGGTTCTTGCGAAGGATGAGAATAGTTTAGATAGATTAGAAACGGTTATTTATAATTTGCTTGAGGCAATTAGAGTTTGTGGTTCTATGCTAGAAGCATTTATGCCTGAGACTAGTGCTAATATTTTAGAGCAAATAAATATAAGTGATAAAGATTATCAATATAAAGAAGATAATTCTTATCAATTAGGGCAACCAAGTGCTTTATTCCAAAGAATAGATCGTGATAAGTTTATGGCTGAAAATAATCTAGAAGTGTAAAATTGTTGCAAAGTGTCGTAAAAAAACATATAGAAATATTTAACCTATATGTTTTTTTGTGTTATAGTTGAAAGGTAGTGCTACGGAGGACTTATGACGGAGAAAATAGAAAAAAAGTTGTTGTCTTTAGATGTGGTTTACTTTAGCGTTACTTCGGTATTTTTAATTAGTTATATATATGCTGAAGATATTTATGATTTATTATTTGTTATATTAATGACGATTTATTATATTAGAATTAAGATATATCGTTGGAAAAAATACCATTAATGTGGTATTTTTATTTTGGAGGGAGTTTTATGTTTATAGATACGCATTGTCATTTATCTTATAAAGATTATGATGATATTGAATTGGTGATAAAAGAAAATAGAGAGGCTGATATTTCAAAAATTGTTGTATCTGGTTGTGAAGTAAATGAGATTGATGAGGCATTAGAGTTAAGTGACAAGTACAAAGACGTTTACGTAACTATTGGATATCATCCATCTGAGGCCGGTAAGATAAATGATTTTTTATTAGATGATTTAAAGAGTAAGTTGCAAAGACCTAAAGTTATAGGGATTGGAGAAATAGGCCTTGATTATTATTATGGTAAAGAAAATAAGCGGGAACAGATTGAGTTGTTTGAAAAGCAATTAGCCATTGCGGAAGAATTAGGTATGAAAGTGGTAATTCATAGCAGAGAAGCGACAGAAGATACAATTAATTGTTTGAAAAAGTATAATGTGACAGGGGTTATTCATTGTTTTAGTGGAAGTGTTGAAACTGCCAAGATTTATGTATCTATGGGATATAAATTAGGAATTGGAGGGGTAGTAACTTTTAAAAATAGTAAGCTATATCAGGTGGTTGAAGAAGTAGGATTAGATAATATTGTTTTAGAAACGGATAGTCCTTATTTAACGCCTACGCCATATAGAGGAGAAAAAAACAGTTCAAAATATATTCCATTAATTGCTCAAAAGATTGCTGATATATTAGGTGCTTCAGTAGAAAAAGTGGCCGAAGTAACAACACTTAATGCATGTAATTTGTTTGACTTAGATTAGGTTTTATGGTAATCTTTAGATAATAATAGGGAGTTGTTTGGATGGTGATGTATGAAAAGTTTTTTTGATAAATATAAAACTTATTTGATATTTTTGATCATTATATTTGTAATAGGATTTTTAATGATATTTATCTTTAATAGTAAAAGTTATGATGATACAGCTCTTAGTGTAAATTGTTTAACTGAGGATTGTGATTTGGTTGCTAGTAATATATTGCCAATGACTGATGCTGTTGGAAAAACAATTTCTATTGATAATTATAGAAAAGATGTTACCGGTTATGTAGAATTTGAGGTAAAATCTAATATTGATGATAAAGTAAAATACGAAATTTATTTGATTAAGGGAAAAAAAGATATTGAAGTTCCTGAGAAATTTGTGAAAGTTTATTTAACTGATAGCGAAGATAATCCACTTAAATATTTTGAAGATGTTAAAGTTCCTACTTATTATGATTTAAAATTAGCATCTAATGATGCGAGTGGGAAATTAATTTATAGTGGTTCATTGAAAGAAAGGGCTAGTCAGAAGTTTAAATTTAGAATGTGGGTTGCAGATACATATGAATTGACAGCTGATGAATTAAGATTTTCTGCAAAGTTAAAAGTATCTGTTAAGTAGGAGGATGTATGGAAGTAAAAAAGGGTGTATCTAAAGGTGTGATTATAGGTTGTATAGTAATAGCTATTTTGATTTGTGGTATTGTAGCAGGAGCAATTTATATACATTATAGTTCTCCAGAAGAAGTGTACCAGGAGTCATTAATCGGTGGAAATATTGCACTTACGTATAGTGATGAAGAAAATTTATTTGCAATAGAAAGCGCTATTCCAACGAGTGATATTGTAGGTAAGGCTTATGATAGCGCTGATTTGTTTTTTGATTTTACTGTAAAAGTTGAAATAGAAGATGCTAATTATATTGAATATGAGGTATTGCTAGTTAAGGATGAGACTTTATCAACGGCATTAAATAGTAATATTAAAGTTTATTTAGAAAAAGAAGAAAGTGGTTCATATGTTAAGGTTGCTGAACCCAAAATTTTTAATAGTAATGTTGATAATGAAAAAATAGGAAATAGTGTAATGTCAATTCATAAAGAAAAACGTACTGAAAGTGGTAGTGATAATTATCGGCTACGTATGTGGGTAGCAGATACTGTTGATATTACACCGGGACAATTACAAAATTATGCAGTTAAGATTGCTTTAAAAGGGACAGCCAAATAATTAAGTTAACGTGTCAAGCACGTTTTTTTATTTTGAAAATATAGTTTTTTTTGAATATACGTATTATAATTGTGGTAAAGATGGGTGGTGAAAATGATGACAAACAAATCTTTAAAAGAATTAAATAAGAATAAAAAAGCAAATTATATGTCTAGACTTATTTTGAAATCTTTTATGATTGCGTTTGTCGTATTTTTTGCTGTTATTTTGGTTTTTACAGTTACTATTGATAAGGATAGTTTGGCGAATAATGTTAATAATAAGGCTTTATTTGGAGCTTATGTAATTGTTTCTGAGAGTATGATTCCGACGATTGATGTGAATGATGCTATTGTTGTAAAAAAGACAAATAATGATGATTTGAAAATAGGTGATATAATTACCTTTAGTTCTAAAGATTATGCTTATAGAGGGTTAACTGTTACTCATAGAATTGTAGGTATTCAGAATGTTTCTAGTGGAGAGAAAATATATAGAACTAAGGGGGATAATAATGTATTTATTGATACTTCAGTAGTTGATTTAAATAGTATTTATGGGAAAGTAGTATTAATAATACCTAAAATTGGTTATATTAAAAGATATTTATCTTCACCACAGGGTTTTATTACAGTAATAGTTTTACCTATACTTGTTGTAATTGTTTATGAGGTGTTTAGAATTAAGAAATTGCTTAATAAGCAAAAAAAAGAAATAAGTGTTATATAGGAAAAATTTACTATGTTTTTTTCTTTTTTTGTTTTATAATATGAGCAAAGTGGTGAAATATTATGGAGAAATATGATGTTAAATTTAAGAAGAAATTTGGGCAAAATTTTTTGAAAGATATTAACGTTGTAAAAAAAATTGTTCGTACTGCTGCAATCGAAGGAAATAGTCTAGTTATTGAGGTTGGTCCAGGTGGGGCTATTATGACTAGAGAGTTAGCGGGAGTTGCTAAACAAGTAGTTGCGTATGAAATAGATGAGGATTTGAAGGATGAACTTGGTAAAAGATTGGCCGATTGTAATAATGTAGATGTCATTTTTCAAGATTTTTTAACTTCAAATTTAGTTTGTGATATAGAAAAATATAAGTATGATAATATTTATTTTGTGAGTAATGTTCCATATTATATTACAACACCTATTTTGATGAAGCTTATTGAAAGTGGACTGCCATTTAAAAAGATTGTAATGATGGTGCAAAAAGAAGTAGGTGAGAGATTTGCTACCAAATGTGGTAATAAAGATTATGGTTCAATCACTGTTTTACTTAATTATTTTTATAATGTAAAAAAAGAATTTTTGGTTTCTCGTAAACAGTTCGTGCCGGAACCTAACGTAGATAGTGTAATTGTTTCGTTTACAGAAAAAAAAGATAAATTACCATTAAATGATTTTAAGTTTTTTGAAAAATTGGTTAGAGATAGTTTCCAATATAAGAGAAAGACATTACGTAATAATTTAAAGAGTTATGATTTGAAAAAAGTGGAAGAAGTGCTTAGTACTTATAGTTTGGATTTAAGTGTTAGGGCAGAGGCTTTAGATGTTTCAATTTTTGTTGATATTGCAAATGCATTAAAAAAATAAGACTTCATTTGGAAGTCTTTTACTTTTTATAAATGAATTTTCTAGTGCCATAACAACTAAGGTTTTCTATTATTTCTGATATCTCTTCAATGTTTTTATCAAAGTTATTTTTCACCCAAAAATTCAAAACGCCTAATGCTCCATTAAAAATAAAAATAGCAGCATATTCCATATCTTCTTCTGATAGCTTTGGAAGATCTTTTTTCCAACGTTCTTTACAACGCTCAAAAGCTACTTCCAAGATATCATTTAAAAAATGAAGATTGTTATTGGTATTAAAAAGAATTTTTACTAAGTCTTTATTTTCAATAAATACTGTTAACATGGCTGTTGAAAAATTATAAATAGTTTTCTTTTCATCTTTGGTGGGTTGGTAAGCTTGTTTTAATTCATTAACAAATTCTTCTTCAATGGAATCTAATAAATTGAAAACATCTAAATAATAACGATAAAAGGTGGCTCTATTAATATCGGCAATTTTACATATTTCACTGACTGTTATTTTTGTAATATCTTTTTCAGCCAAAAGTTTTAAAAAAGTATCTTTAATAATTTTTTTAGTATATTTAACTCTTCTATCCATAATTACTCCGTTTTTCAACATAAAAGTTTTGTTTGTTTAATAACTATCAATTTATTATATTTTTGATTATTGATTGGAATTATAAATTAATTATATAATACAATTGTAATATATTCAACATGTGTTGAAAATGTGAGGCTGATATTATGAAAGTGATTGATAAAGTTATTAAAAAAATGAAGTATAAACATCCATGGGATAAATTTTATGATAAGGATAAAAGAATAATAGAGGTTCCAAATGTTTCATTATATGAATATTTACGCGACTGTAGTCAAAAGTGTTTGGATAATATTGCAATTAATTATTTTAATAAGAAAATGACTTTTAGAGCGTTTTTAAATGAAATAAATGTATGTGCTAGGGCGTTAAGAAGTCAAGGCATTCGAGAGGGTGATGTAGTTACAATTTGTATGCCTAATACACCCGAAGCAGTTATTTCTTTTTATGCAGTTAATGAGATTGGAGCAATTGCCAATATGATTCATCCACTATCTGCAGAGGAGGAAATTAAGAATTCTTTAATTAGTACTAAAAGTGTATTGTTAATTGCAATAAATTTGAGTTATAAAAAAGTTAAAGAAATTATTGATGATACAGCAGTTTATAAGACAATTATTGTTTCGGCAAGTGATTCGATGCCAACATTACTTAAATTTGGATATAATTTAACGCAAGGAAGAAGTATTGAAACTCCAAAAAGAAGTGAAGTTTATTTATATTGGCACGAATTTATGGAAAAGGGAAAACATTATAATAGTAAGGTGCTTGTAAAAACTACTAAAGATCAACCAGCGGTAATTTTACATAGTGGTGGAACTACAGGAACACCTAAAAATATTGTTTTAACTAATGGAAATATTGTTGCGGGTGCAAAGCAAGCTGCTATAATTTTTCCAAAAATAGGAGTTGGGGATTCTGCTTTAGCAATTTTACCATTATTCCATTGTTTTGGATTATGTGTATGTGTCAATTCTGCTTTGTGTTTAGGAGCAACAGTTATATTAGTTCCACAGTTTAATGCAAAGAGGTTTGATAAATTGTTTAAATCATATCATCCATCTGTTGTAGTTGGAGTACCAACACTTTATGAAGCATTACTTACGAATAAGTATATGGATAATATGGATTTGTCATATGTTAAATATGCTATTTCTGGGGGAGATAGCTTAACGCCTGCAAAGAATGAAGCCGTTAATAAGTTCTTTATGAGTCATAATAGTTCTTCTAAACTAATTCAAGGGTTTGGTATGACCGAAACGAGTGGCCCTGTATGCGCTCAGGTGTTAGATGCAACTTTTGCGGGTAGTATTGGTATTCCTCTTCCTGGGAATGAAATTAAAATCTGTAATGTTGAAACTAGGGAAGAAGTTTCTTATGGCGAAACTGGAGAAATATGTATATCTGGGCCAACAGTTATGCCAGGCTATTTAGATAATGATAAAGAAACAAATGATATTTTAGAGATGGATAAAAAAGGAAAGGTATGGTGTCATACTGGGGATTTAGGTTATATGACTGAAGATGGAGTAATTTATTACGTATCTCGTTTAAAAAGGATGCTTATTGTTTCAGGATATAATGTTTATCCATCACATATTGAAAACATTTTGATGCAACATCCTGATGTATTGAATTGTGGAGTAATTGGTATTCCTCATCCTTATAAAGTCCAAATTCCAAAAGCCTATATTGTTTTAAATAGTGGTGTTAAGGACAAACTAAAAGTAAGGAATGATATTAAAGAATATTGTAAGAAAAATTTGGCAGCTTACATGGTACCAAAAGAGTTTGAATTTAGGGAGTCTTTACCTAAAACAATGATAGGTAAAGTAAATTACCGAGAGTTAGAAAAAGAAAGTAAAAATAGATAAAAGTGCTGATTGAATAGTCAGCGCTTTTTTCATAATTTTTGAAGTTAGACATATACTTAATTGGAGATGATGAAATGAACTTCAAATTAGGTGACTTAGTAACTAGAATTTCTCATAAACACGATATTGTTTTTAAAATAGTTGGATTAGAAAATAATATAGTTTATTTAAAGGGTGTTGATTTACGTTTATATGCGGATAGTGATGTCTCTGATTTAGTAAATGTTGCTTATAAGGGCGATTCTGATAAAGAAATAATTGATGAAAATATTAGAGATATTAATTTGGATCGAAGCCAATATTTTTATTTGCCAGGTAAAATACTTCATATTGATGGTGATGAAGAATACTTAGAAAGATGTATGACTTTTTATAAAGAAATGAATATAAAAGCTAATGGGCTTGTTTTACCAGAAATAGAGATTGCCGATCGAATTGTGGATCTTTTGGCTGAATATCGACCGGATATTGTAGTTATTACTGGGCATGATGCTTACTATGAAAGAAAACGAAAAGAAGGAAGTAATGGTAATTATCAAAATTCGGCAAATTTTATTGAAGCGGTAAAGGTTTCTAGAAGATTTGAAAAGAGCCAAGATAAATTAATTATAATTGCAGGGGCATGTCAGTCTAATTATGAGGATTTAATTAAGGCGGGGGCAAATTTTGCTTCCAGTCCGAAACGGATTAATATTCATGCACTGGATCCGGCCATAGTAGCGGCATCATTGGCTTTATCGGATCGTAATCAAAGTATTGATGTTATTAAGATTATCGAAAAGACAAAGTATGGAAGCGAAGGTATTGGCGGTATAATAACAAATGGTACAATGTATGTGGGGTATCCAAGATGATGTTATCGAAAATAAGGGCTAATCTTTTGCATTATGTTGGGGAAAAAAAGAAATTTCGATTTAATGGTTCTAGAAATTTAGTGGAAAAATTCGAAGGTATTATTACTGAAGTATATTCTAATATTTTTATAATAAAAATGGAAACTGGTGGTGTACGCTCTTATAGTTATAGTGATTTGCTAATTGGTGCGTTATCTATAATCGAATAAACCATTATTAATTAAAGGTTTATCGTATAAAAATATTGATTTTTAATGAATAATATTATAAAATGTAGATATAAAGTGATTACGCTTTAAGAGGGAGGAATTTTTTCATGAAGATTACATCAGTAAATGTACGTAAAATTGAAAAAGAAGGTTCACGTATGAAAGGTATTGCATCAGTATTACTAGATGATAGCTTTGCAGTACATGATATTCGTATTATTGAGGGAGATAACGGTCTATTTATAGCAATGCCTAGCCGAAAGACAGCTACAGGTGGATATCGTGATATTGCTCACCCAATTAATCCAGAAGTTCGCGCAATGTTTGAAGAAGCAATTTTAGAAGCTTATAAAAATGCTCCTGAAGCGACCGATGAAGAAGAATAAGAAGCTGATGCTTCTTTTTTTTTGCATATTTTTCTTTTATTCACATATTATTTATTAGGAGGAAATATATGGACAAACAAGATAATAGTATAAGTAATTATAGTCATGGAATTAGTTTATTTGAGAGAAAAAATTTAGTTATAACAGGGGTAAAAAAAATAGACAACTTTGATAATACACAATTTATATTAGAAACAATTATGGGATATATGATAATTAAAGGTAGTGATTTAGAATTAGTTAAACTAGATACATTACAGGGACATGTAACTATTAAGGGATTAATTAATAGTATTAATTATGCTGATGAAAATTCTAAGAAAGATAGAGAAGATAGTATTTTTAGTAGACTTTTTAAATAATGAGTTTAAATATTCAGATTTATTCACTAATTTTTTCTTTTGTTTTTGGAATGTTATTTAGTTTATTACTTAAGATAAATTATAAATTTCTATTTGTTAATAGAGGAAGAATACAAATATTTAGTAATTTTATATTTTTATTAGATATTTCTCTATTATATTTTTTAGGATTGAAAATGATTAACCATGGAATTTTACATATATATTTTTTAATTGTTTTTTTATTAGGATGGTTAATTGGAAAAAAAGTGTTAGACAAATTTTGTAAGAAATAGTGTCAAATTTTATATATTTTTGTTTTATTAGTTGAATTGCACTCTTGACCGAAGATATAATATAATGTGAAAAGGTAGGTGAAGAGAAGTGGCTAGCAAGAAAAAAAATAGTAAAAGAAAAAGAAATCGTAGAATGTTATTACTAGGATTTGGTTCATTAGCTATAATTGTTGCCATGACTCTTACTATTGGAAAGTACTGGGTTGAGATAATTGATAAATATAAAGAAAAGAAAGAACTAGAGGAAAGATTGGTTCAGTTACAACAAGAAGAGAAAGTTTTAAAACTTGATGCTTCTAAATTACAAGATCCAGATTATGTAGCGAGATATGCTAGAGAAAAATATTTGTATTCAAAAGATGGAGAATTTATTATTAAAATACCAAAAAAATAATAAAGGTCTCTTTTTTCTTTTGGTTTTGTGTTATAATGTTTGTTAGCCTTAGATAAAGGAGGTTGCATAATGAAAATTGATAAGGATTTTAAATTTTCATTAAAGGATACAATTGTGATTGGTTGTTCTAGCGGACCTGATTCAATGGCCTTAGTGGATATGTTGTTAAAGGTAAGAGATAAATATCAATTATTCCTTATTGTTGCTCATGTAAATCATAATGTTAGAAGTGAAAGTTATGAAGAGGCAGAGTATTTAAAAGATTATTGTCAGAAAAATGAGTTAGTTTTTGAATCGATGGTTATTGAAGAATATGGTGATGATAATTTTCATAATGAAGCAAGAAATATTCGATATAATTTTTTTGAGTCTTTAGTTAAAAAGTATGATGCTAATTATTTAATGACTGCTCATCATGGTGATGATTTGATTGAAACTATTTTGATGCGTATGGTTAGGGGATCAAACTTAAATGGATATAGTGGTTTTAAAGAAGTTGTTGAGATGGATGGTTATAAAATTGTTAGGCCACTTATTCGTTATACAAAACAAGAATTAGAAGAATATGTTAGAGAGAATAATATCAAGTATTATGTAGATAGTTCTAATGACAAGGATAAGTATACTAGAAATAGATATAGAAAAAATGTTATTCCTTTTTTGAAAGAAGAAGATGCTAAGGTTCATTATAAATTTTTGAAGTTTAGTGAAGAACTTGATGCTGCTAGTAAATTCATTAATAAAGTTAGAGATAGAGCAATTAAGCGTTGTTTAAATGGTAATTTATTGATGCTTGAGCCTTTTAAAGAGGAAGATGAATTTATTCAGAAAGAAATTCTTTACTATATGTTAAGTGAGTTTTATCATGATGATTTGATATTAGTAGGAGATAAGCATATTGCTTTATTATTTGACTTGATTTATAGTAGAAAAGCAAATTCTTTTGTCAATTTACCTAATGAGGTTGTTGCTAATAAGAACTATAATGTGTTAGAATTAAAACGTGAGACATTAGAAATAACTAGCTATGAGATAGAGTTTGACAATTATGTTTTATTACCTAATAATCATTCTATTGAGGAAATTGATGATACAGAAGATAATAGTAATAGTATTTGTCGTCTTGATAGTAATGAGATTTTATTACCTTTGGTTGTTAGAACTAGAAGAGTGGGCGATAAAATGAAGGTTAAAGGTCTTAATGGATCCAAAAAGGTTAAGGATATTTTTATTGATAAAAAAATAAGATTAGATAAAAGAGATTCTTGGCCAGTAGTAGTAGATTCAAAGGGAAACATAGTATGGATTCCCGGAATTAAAAAATCAAGTTTTGATAAGAAAAAGATAGATAGTTATGATATTGTATTAAAATACAGTTAAGGAGGGAATTTAGTGGATAAGAAAACTGTAAAAAGAGGATTATTACCTTATTTGTTTTTAGCATTGATTATGCTAGGAATGTTTTATTTTTTAAATGTAGCTAATAGAAATGTCCATATATTAAGTTATGATGAATTTATGGATAGTTTAAACTCTGGTAAAGTGACTGAAGTTGAAGTTACTGCTAGGGCTAATGGATATACATATGAAGTTAGAGGAGCTTTAAAAAGCTATGAAAAGGGAGAAACCTTTTTAGCTAAGCTACCACTTAGTGAAGAAGTAATGAAAAAAATTGTTGTTGCTAGTGACAAACAAGATTTTAAGTTAACTGCTGAGGCTGATCCTGATTCGGCGACATGGTTATTTGTTTTGTATAATATAATGCCAATTTTATTAATTTTAATATTAGCTTTTTGGTTCTTTAATAAACAACTTGCTGGTAATAAGAGTTCAATGGATTTTGGTAAGAGTAAAGCTAGGTTAAATAGTGATACAAACAAGGTGACATTTAAGGATGTTGCTGGATTAAAGGAAGAAAAAGAAGAAGTTAAAGAATTAATTGATTTCTTGAAAAATCCTAAGAAGTTCCAAAAACTTGGAGCTAGAATTCCAAAAGGAGTATTATTATTTGGTCCTCCAGGAACAGGTAAAACTTTGTTAGCAAAAGCTGTTGCGGGAGAAGCTGATGTTCCATTCTATTTTATCAGTGGTTCTGATTTCGTAGAATTATTTGTTGGTGTTGGTGCTAGTCGTGTTAGAGATATGTTCCAACAAGCAAAAAGGAATGCACCATGTTTAATTTTTATTGATGAAATTGATGCTGTGGGTCGTCAAAGAGGAACTGGTTTAGGTGGAGGTCACGATGAACGAGAACAAACACTTAACCAATTATTAACTGAGATGGATGGATTTGGTGCAAATGAAGGAATTATTATTATTGCTGCAACTAACCGTCCAGATGTATTAGATCCAGCATTACTTAGACCTGGACGTTTTGATAGACAAGTAACTGTTAATTTACCAGATATTAAAGGTCGTGAAGAAATTTTAGCTGTTCATGCTAGAAATAAAACTTTAGCTGAAGGTATTACTTTAGAAAATTTAGCTAAGAGAACACCTGGATTTAGTGGAGCCGACTTAGAAAACTTGTTAAATGAAGCAGCATTACTTGCTGTTAGACGTAACAAAGAAGAGATTACAATGAGTGAAATTGATGAGGCTACAGATAGGGTACTTATGGGACCTGCTAAGACTTCTCGTAAATATAGTGAGAACGATAGAAAGCTAGTTGCTTATCATGAAGCTGGGCATGCGGTTATTGGTTTAAAATTATCTAATGCTAACGTAGTTCAAAAAGTAACAATTATTCCTAGGGGTACTGCTGGTGGCTATAACATGATGGTTCCTGCAGAAGAAAAATTGTGTTCTACTAAGAATGATTTGTTAGAACAAATTACAGGTTTACTTGGTGGAAGAACGGCTGAGGAAGTTATATTCCATGAAATTACAACGGGTGCTCATAATGATTTTGAAAAGGCAACAAAGATTGCAAGAGCAATGGTTACAGAATATGGTATGAGTGATTTAGGACCACTTCAATTTGAACAAAAAGAAGGTAGTGTATTCTTAGGCCGTGATTATAATAAGAGTCAACATTTTTCAAATGAAGTTGCAAATGAAATTGATATGGAAATGAGAAAAATTATTAATAATTGTCATAAAAAAGCAACGGAAATTATTAAGAAAAATGAAGATTTATTAAAATTGATTGCGGATGCATTATTAGAATATGAAACTTTAACTAAAGAGCAAATTGATTATTTAGTTAAGAATGGGAAAATGCCTGAAGAAGATGAGGCTAATTTAGAGGCTATGTCAGTGACAAAGTTAAGAGAGTTAGCAAAAGAAAAAGGTATTAAAAATTATTCTAAACTAACCAAAGCGGAATTATTAAAAGAGTTAGATATTTAATTAGTAATATGAACTCCATTTCTGAAATAAAGGAATGGAGTTTTTTTGTGCTAAAATTTGTCCAGAATTTAGTGTAAAGAAGCGACAATCCCTCCACCCGCCACTTGACGTGGGGGGGGGGG
>CAZTRE010000015.1:0-29673 GCA_964616405.1 uncultured Mycoplasma sp.
CACTAATAAGAAATTACTTGTGTAATTTCTTAAATATTTTTATACTATTGAACATTAATAGTTTCTTGCATTTTTGCATCTTGAGCAGTATAGTCTGCTTGTTTTTGTTCTGTGTTAACACGTAATTCACTAATCATTGTATCTAGTGTTTCTGAAATATCTGTAATAACTTTAGATAATGCTGTTTTATATGATTCAGCAGCTTGTCCAGAGTAGTGCATTGCAATTTTAGCAGGAGCTTCATTGCTTAACTCAGTTAAGTTATTGATGATATCATTTCTTTGTGTGTTAAGGTAACTAATTAATTGTTGAACCTTATCATAGTTCATTCCTGACTTTGTAGCCATAAGTTATTCCTCCTATAAAATAATTAAGCATTTTCAAATGAATCCCAAGCTTGAGCTTGTTCTTCTAAATTAGATGCCATATTTACTATATTTTGATATGCGTTTTTGAAATCGTCTTGTTTTTTGTTAAAGTTTGCTAAGAATACACCTGCTTGTGGTCCCCACCAAGCAATTGCTTCGTTTGCTTCAGCAGATAAGTTCTTATCCATTTCTTCGAAAAGATTTGTATATTGATTTAGGAAATTGCTTGCCTTTTCTTCAATATAAGCTGCATCTTGTCTTAGAGCATCACTATCTTGACTTACACCGTTCATAATATAAACACCACCTTTCAATAAATCAAAATCGTTATAACACATGCAAGAAATTCTTACCTTGTTATACTTAAATATTATCATTTAAGGCTTTAATAGTAAATAAAAAAAACAAAAGTTTACAGTGTTTTTACTTTTATTTTTGAAAAAACATGTATTTTTTAGATGTTAATTGAAATAATGGTATTTATATAGAATTAAAAACTGGGTTTAGAAGAAAAAATTTTATAAGGTAGAAAAAAGGTCAATTAAGTGAAATTTTAATGAATTTTTATAAATAGGCATTTATTAATAGTAGTTTTAGTGTAAAATATAATATGTGGAGGATGAAATATGGATTATTTTATAGTATATGGTTTAACATTTATTGCTTTGATTATTACTCTTGGGGCACAAATATTTGTTAATTCTGCTTATAGTAAATATAAGAAAGTTAGAAATGAGAGGGGAATTACTGGAAGTGAGGCAGCAAGGTATTTGCTTGATAAGCACGGATTAAATGACGTAAAAGTTGAACGTGTTGGAGGTTTTTTAAGTGATCATTATGATCCTCGTAGTAGAACAGTAAGGTTATCAACGGACAATTATTCTAAATCATCTGTTTCAGCAGTAAGTGTTGCTTGTCATGAATGCGGACATGCCATTCAAGATAAAGATGGTTATATATTTATGCGTATTCGAGCAAGTTTGATTCCAATTACCAATTTTGCATCTTATGCGGGATATTTTTCTATCTTGTTAGGATGTTTATTTGGAACAATGAACTTAATTTGGTTAGGTATTTTATGTGAAGTTGTAATTTTAATATTTCAACTTGTAACTTTACCGGTAGAGTTTGATGCGAGTAAAAGAGCGTTGCGTGAACTAAATTCGGCTCAATTTTTTAATGGTCGTGAGTTAAAACAAGGTAGAACAGTGCTTAAGGCAGCAGCATTTACATATGTTGCCGGTGTTGCGACGACATTGATTCAAATACTTAGATTAATATTAATGTTTGGTGGTAGAGATGACTAATGTATAAGGGACTTTTTTCAATGATTTATAAAAAGTTACTTGGTGAAAGATATGGGATTGATGATTTGAGTAAATTCCATTTTTTCATTTTAGTAGTTTTAATAGTTATTGATTTATTTGTAGATAGTTATATTGTTGGTTTATTACAATTATTGACTATAGGAGTAATTGTTTTTAGATTTATGTCTAAAAACGTATTTAAACGATTAAAAGAGAATGAATTGTTTTGTAATATTAGATATAGTATTTGTAAACCATTTAGAAATATAAAGAGAAATATAAAAGATAGGAAACATATTTATAAAAGTTGTAAGTGTGGAACAACAATTAAAGTTGGACTTCCAAAAACAAGAGGCATTAAGCATACGACGTGTCCAAAGTGTGGTAAAAGAGTAAAGATTTTGGCCTTAAAAGTGAAAAAATAGGTTAATTTTTTTCACTTTTAGTTAATTATTGTTATTCAAAATTGATTTATAAAAATAAGTAGTTGTTTTGAGTTATAGAAAACATTAATATATTTAGTGAAAATATAACACTTTGTAAATGTGTAAAGGGAAAAAACGTTTGGAGAAGATTGTTTTATTTTTAAATTTGTTGTGATATAATTTATTGGCGTTAAATAAAATTTGATATGAGATGATTATATGAATAGTGAGAGAAAGTATAAGAATATAAAAATAGCTAGTATTTTAGGTATTGTTGGGAATCTGTTTCTATTAATAATAAAAGGAATGATTGGATTTATTAGTAATAGTCAGGCAATGATTGCGGATTGTTTTAATAGTGCAGGTGATATTTTTTCTTCTGTTATGACTTATGTCGGTAATAAAATTGCTTCAAAACCAGGGGATGATGATCATAACTTAGGCCATGGTAAAGCAGAATATATTTATTCAATGGTTATTGGTTTAGTTATGCTTTTAACTGCTTGCATTATATTGAAAGATTCAATAATGGTAATAGTAAATGGAGAGAAGTTTACTTTTTCAATATGGTTAGTAGTCGTTTGTATTGTGGCTATTTTGATTAAATTAGGATTATTTATATATACTAGGATTCTGTCAAAAAAGTATAATAATTTATTAATAAAGGCTAATTCAAAAGATCATTTATGTGATGTATTTATGACATTAATGAATTTAATTGCTTGTTTATTGTCTTTGGGTGGTATTTTTATATTTGATGGTATTGTTGGTATTTTAATATCTATTTGGATGATGTATGCTTCATATCATATTCTATATGAGAGTTATAATGTCTTAATGGATAAAGCTATGGATGATGCAGCAAGAAAAGCTGTATTTGATATAATTAAAAGTCATGAAGAAATAAAGAAAGTTAATCACTTTAATTCAACACCGATTGGGTATAAATATCAAATTTCAGTAACGATATTTGTAGATGGTAAGATGTCTACTTTTGAGAGTCACGCTATTGCTAATAAATTAGAAAAAGAAATAATTGAAAAGATTGATTGTATTTATTTGGCAGTTATTCATGTGAATCCAATTTAAAAACAGAATAATTAAAATATTGGAGGTGCAAATTTATGCAGGATATTGAGAAATTTAGTAAGAAGTTATGTAAAATGGGATATGGTTGGTATGATGAAGAAGGTAAATTACACGAAGGGTTAAGAGAAGGGGATTTTGTTAAAAACTATAGAATGCAATCTGCCGATGAGGTAAAAAATCATAAAAATGCTATATGCTGGGATTTGTGTGAATTAGAAAGAGAGTACTTTAGTTCTAGGAAAATTCCGTTTATGACAGTTTTTGCAGTTAATAAATATATGAAAAATAAACCAAATCATACTTTTACAATATTTAAAAATAATGGAAAGTATTATTGGTTTGAGGCATCATGGGATTTTATGAAAGGTGTTAGAGAATATTATTCTCTTGAAGATTTATTTCAAGACTTTAGAAGAAATTTTACAAATTTTGTTAAAGGGAGACCTTATGTAACAGAAGATATAAAGTTTTATTGTTATAAAAAGCCGAAAGCAAGACTTGGTTGTAATGCTTTTTATATACATTGTATGTATTTTAGTAAGAAAATTAAAAAAGATCGAAAGAAATTATATAGTTAAATATTATTAGTTATTTAAATAATTAGTTCTTTAAAATATGAAATTATATGTTATAATTATAGACGTTAAGGAGTGGTGACAGTTGAACGATCAAATAACTCATGAAAATATTAAAGAAAAGCGTTTGAGCGTTTTAAAAACATACGGAGAAAATTACCAAGAAAAAAATTATATTACTAATCCTGCGATTGGTAGAGATAAACAAATTAAGGAATTAATTTTGATTTTACTTACTCCCGATAAATCAGTTGTATTAGTTGGTAAACCAGGTGTTGGTAAAACAGCAACTGTTGAAGGCTTAGCTTATCGTATTCAAACTGGGGATATTCCAGAGGTTTTAAAAGACTATCGTGTAGTTAAGGTTAGTACTTCAGCAATGATTGGACTAGATCCGGTTACTGGAGAAGCAAAGATTCAAACTTTACTTGAAGAGTTGAAGAGTGAGAGTAAACTAATTTTATTTATTGATGAAATTCATACTTTAATTGGTCAGGGTGAAGCACTTGATTTTGCAAATGCTTTTAAGCCAGCTCTTGATCGTGGAGATATTAAAGTAATTGGTGCGACTACTACTGAAGAGTATGAAAGGTATATTTTAAGAGATAAAGCTTTTGTAAGACGTTTCCAAAAAGTAGAAATATTTGAACCAACTAGGGAAGAAAATATTGAGATTTTAATGGGAACTTTACCAAAAATTGAACAAAGAACCGGGGCAAAGATGATGTATACATCATTTATAAAAAGAAGAATAATGGAGTTTATTACAGACATTACGAGTGAATATAAAAGAATTTATGAAATAGGTTCTAGATATCCGGATGTGTCACTTACTATTGTTCAACAAGCTTTTTCAAATGCATTATTTAATAATAGAAAAGATGTTAATGTATTAGATTTTAGATCAGCTATTATAAGTAGTAAAAATATTTATGAGGATGTGATCAGAAAGTCAATGCCAGAATTTGATAGAATTTTTGCTGATCAAATTAAGGAAGTTGAAGAAGCAAATGCAGTTACATTTGAAAGATTAAGTGAATAAAAAATGTCTAAAAGTGTGAAGAATCTGATTGATTGATTGTCAGATTCTTTTTTTTTTAATATAATAGTAATATGTTGATAATTGGAAAGGTTGAAATTATCAACAGAGCGCCAGGACTTATGAGTTGACGAGGTTAGTGGTTTTCGAAATATTCGGCGGGTGCCACTACGGATAAAAGTGATTCGTTAGATATATTTATAAAAAATAAAATCAAAATTATAACAAAAGATATATCATCACAGAAATTTTTGTGATGGAGGAATTTAGAAAATGTGTGGAATAGTAGGATATAAAGGAAATAAAAGTCCGAAAGAATTTTTATTAGAGGGGTTAAAGTGTCTTGAATATAGAGGTTATGATTCGGCTGGGATTGCTTTAAAGAATGATAAGGATATTCAAATTATTCGAAGCGTCGGAAAGATTTCTTGTTTAGAAGAGAAAATTAATTGTGAAAAGTTAATTGATGCGAGTATGGGTATTGCGCATACTAGATGGGCAACTCATGGGGAACCTAGTGTTTCTAATGCACATCCACATTGTGTTGGAAATGTTACTTTAGTACATAATGGAATTATTGAAAATGCTTTAGAATTAAGAGAAAAACTTAAAAGTTGTGGTTATACATTTAATAGTGAGACGGATACAGAAGTAGCGGCTGCATTAATTGATAAAAATTATAAAGGTAATGCTGTTTCAGCAATAGAAAAATCTTTAAAAGAAGTTAAAGGTTCTTATGCATTTTGTATTTTATTTAGTGATAGTGATAAATTATATGCAGTTAGAAAGGATTCTCCGCTTATTGTGGGATATGGAGAAGATGAATTTTACGTTGCGAGTGATATAGCAGCAATTATTAATTATTCAAATAAATATAGTATTTTGGAAGAAAATGAAATAGTAGAAATTGGAGATAATCTTTTAGTTACTAAAGATGGTGAAGTGATTAAAAAAGAAATTTTAACAGCAACTATAAGTGCTGATTCTAAGGATAAGTGTGGTTTTGAACATTATATGTTGAAAGAAATTATGGAAGAGCCAGTTGTATTAGAGAAAACTTTAAAACCATATCTAGAAGATTTATCTAAGTTGCCTGATTTAACTGAGTATGAGGAAATTCATATTGTGGCTTGTGGATCGGCTATGTATGCAGGAATGATTGGAAAGACATTATTAGAAGAGAATGCTGGGTTGAGAGTAATATGTGAAGTAGCAAGTGAATACCGCTATAAAAGAGTAATTTATGATCGAAAGACTTTAGTTATTTTGATTAGTCAATCAGGTGAGACAGCGGATACAATTGCGGCAATGCGAAAGGCAAAATCTGCGGGAATCGAGACACTAGCTATCGTAAATGTTGTAGGATCAACGATTGCTAGAGAAAGTGGTAAGCAAATATTTATAGAAGCAGGGCCTGAGATTGCCGTTGCAACTACAAAGGCTTATATGTTACAAGTGGCAATCCTTTCTTTACTTGCTTATAAGGCTGCTTGTAGTAAGGGCTATGATAGTAATATGGTTATGGATGAGGTAAAACGATTACCCGGGATGGTTAGAGAAATACTTGATAGAAGTGATGAATATAAGAAGATAGCAGAAGAAATTTATAAATGTAGTAGTTTGTTCTTTATTGGCAGAAAGATTGATTATGCTGTATCAATGGAAGGTAGCCTTAAGTTAAAAGAAGTTTCTTATATTCATAGTGAAGCTTATCAAGCAGGAGAATTGAAACATGGAACTATTTCGTTAATTGATAAGGATGTTCCAGTAATTGCGATAATTACAGATAGTAATATAAAAGAAAAGACTATTTCTAATGTACAAGAAGTTAAGGCACGGGGAGCTAAATGTATAATTATTAGTAATGAAGAAATTCTTGGATATGATCATTTAATTACAGTTAAAAGAGTAAGTGATTTCTTCCAACCATTATTAATCGTACCTTGTTTACAATTAATTGCTTATGAGACAGCTAAACTTAGAGGTTGTGATATAGATAAACCGAAGAATTTAGCCAAGAGTGTTACTGTAGAATAGAGATGTAAAGAAGATATCAATTGTGGTATCTTTTTTTGACTTATAAATAGGGTAAAGGTATAATGAAAGTATGATAGTAGGTGATACGGATGAGTATTAAAAAAGGTAGCGAGAAAAGAGTAAATAAGAAGAAAAAAGGTTATAATCCAGGAACGGTTAATGAAATTAAGACTAATAATAATGGAAAGAGGCATTATAGAAAGAAAAAACAAAAGAATGAGTATAAAAGTTTAGTAAGGAAATTATGTATAGCTATATGTTTATTAATAGCGGTATTTGTAATTCATGCATTTGTGAAGGAAAATTTTGCTTTTAATGGGATTAATTATAAAAAACCAAGTAAAAATGAAGTGATTGAAATTGTTACTGATACAGGTAAAAATAGTCCTTCAGAACAGGTTAAGTTAAATTTAAAAGGTGATTTAGTTGTTAAGATGAAGGTTGGTCAAAAGTATGTTGAGCCGGGATATAGCGCAACAAGTGATTTAAATGGAGATATAACAGATTATGTAAAGGTTACTGGTCATATTGATACTAGTAAAGCTGGAACTTATAAGTTGACATATACTCTTGATTACCGTGGTATAAAGCCAAAATTAACAAGATTAGTTAAGGTTAAAGGGAAAAAGGTCTCTACCTCAAGCAAGCCTAGTACTAGTGATAAACCAAGTAATTCAACATCTAAAGAGCCAAGTGATAATACAAATTCTAATAATGAAGAAAATTCAAATACTTCGTTGCCACCAGATTCACAAAATGGCTCAAATTCAAGTCCAACTTCTCCAGTAGAAATGGGAAATATTACATTGTCATTAAATGGTGATGCAACAATGTACATTACTCAAGGTAGTTCATTTAATGATCCAGGTGCCAAGGCGGTTGATGATAAAGGAAAAAATCAGTCAGATAAAATTCAAAGAGCTGGAGCGGTTGATATTAATGTTCCTGGAACTTATAAAATAACTTATAGTATTACAAATTATAATGGAGAAGTATTAAGTGTTGTGAGAAATGTAATTGTGCAACAGATGGGAATTACGCTAAAGAGTAATCCGACAACACCTACAAATAAATCAGTTACTATTACAGTAATTGCTAGTGTTGAACAATTTAGCAGTATAGTTTTACCTAATGGTGAGCGTACTACAGAAAAGATTTATAATTATAAAGTTACTAAAAATGGTACTTATGAGTTTATTGTTTATAATAAGAATAGTGAGTCTCGTAAGGCTTCAATGGTTGTTAATAATATAGATAAGGAAAAACCAAGAGGAAAATGTGTTATTACACATCAGGGCAATGGAAGCATTTTAACAATAAATGCAACAGATAATACGGGTATTGCGAGTTATGTATATAGTGGTAAAACCTATACGACGAATGTAATTACGTTTGATAAAAAAATTCATTCTGGTTTACAAATTAATGTAGGTTTTTATGATTTAGCTGGAAACTTTAGTAATTGTAATTGCTTGGCTCCATAGGGTAAGTAGAATAGATATTAAAAGTATCTATTCTTTTGTTTTGGTCATAATAATATTGGTGATATGAATGAAAAATATTAGTATTTGGTCAGATATTAAGAGAGAAAAAGAATATGATAAGCTTAAAAATGATATTTTGGTAGATGTATTAATCATTGGTGGTGGTATTACAGGTATTAATACGCTTTATCAACTTCGAAATAGTAATTTAGATGTTTGTTTAGTGGAGAAAAATAGGATTTGTGAAGGCGTTACCAGTAGAACAACAGGTAAGCTTACTTATCTTCAGGAAAACATCTATTCAAAATTGAAAAATTTACATAGTGAGAATGTTTCTAAGAGATATTTGGAATCGCAACGTGAAGCGATAGATATAGCCAAAGAGATAATTAGAAAAAATGATATTGCATGTGATTTAGAGAAAGTTGATTCATATGTATTTACTAATTCTAATGATAATAAATTAGAGAGGGAAATTGAGTTATTAAATAGTTGGGGAGTTCCTATTAAACTTAGTAATGTATTACCAAATGGGGTTAATGTTAAAGGGTGTTATTATGTTGCGGATACATATGTTTTTCATCCAATAAAATTTTTATATAAATTAGCTGATATTTGTAGTGAGGCAGGATTAAAAATTTATGAGAATACAAAAATTGTTGATATTGACAAGAAAGAAGATTTTTATATTTGTCGAGGAGAAGATTTTACTATAAAAGCTAAGTATGTTGTTATGGCACTACATTATCCGTATTTTTTATTTCCTTTTTTGATGCCATTTAAAGCATATTTAGAAAAGTCTTATGTTGAAGCATTTAAAGTAATTAAAAATTACAATTTTAGTGCGATTAATATTGATAAGGAGACTATATCAACAAGATTTCATCAAGGGAGTAAGGAAATTTATCAATTGTATTTAACTAATTCTCATAATTATTGTGTTCATAATAATGAAGATAAAAATTTTTGTGAATTGATGAAGAAGAAAGATGTTAAAGCAGAATATGTTTGGTCAAATAAAGATATTATGACTAATGATTTAATGCCTTATATTGGAAGAATAAATGATGATAATTTGCTTATTGGAACTGGTTATAATACGTGGGGAATGACTAATGGAATTTTAGCGGGAAAGATATTAGCCGATATAATTTGTGGTAGAGATAATAAGTATATTGATTTATTTAGACCAAATAGAGAAATTAACTTAGGTAAATTGGTTAACTTCCCAGTAGCGTTATGGAGTAGTGCTAGTGCTTTTTTAAAAAGTAAACTCTTTAAAAATAAGAGTTGGTATTCTGATAAGGTAAGATTTGAAAAAAGGAATGGAAAGCAAGTTGGAATTTATGTAGATGATCAAGGACTTGAACATGTTGTTTATAATTTATGTCCGCATATGAAGTGTAGTTTAATCTTTAATGAAATTGAAAAGACATGGGATTGTCCATGTCATGGGTCTAGGTTTTCAATAGATGGAAAGTCTATTGAGGGACCTAGTAATTATGATATTACTTATAAAGAATAATTAATCAGGCATATAACTCATTAATAAGTTGATAAGTTCCTTATGAAGAATTATGTGAGGGGTTCTAGCTTCATTGTTTATGGAAGATAAATTATATACTTTATTAAGAAGTTCAGCTGTATTATCATCAACAGATAATAAAATATTAAAGCCATTTAAGATATCAATACAATTTATAAAAATATAATCTAATTGCTTTTCTATTTTTATTGTTTTAAGTATTTGGCATATTTTATATTTATTTATTTTTAAAAAATCTTCTAAATTAGCTATTTCTAATTGAGCTATTGTTATTTTTTTATTTCCTATATTTAAAACTGTTTCTGCTTTTATGTCATTATAGAGATTGTTACTATCTATTCTAGATTTTTTAATAAATATTTTTTTAATATGTTCAGTAGAATTTTCTGGGTAAAGGGACTCTAACCAATTAATCATATCTTTATCTTTTGGAGTCGTTGTTTTAGAATTTAAATTAATTGTATTTGAGATAATAGCGTAGTAAAGTAAAATAGCAGATTCTCTAGAAGGAATCAAATTATGATTTTTAAATTTTTCTGTAATGATAGTTGCTACTGCACCAAGAGGTTCAACGTGTATTTTAGCGTTAGGAAACATGTCTTGAGTGGCAACTTTTTTATGGTGATCAATTATTTCAATGATGTTATTTTTATGAATGTAGCTAAACTCATTATAGTTATTGGTATCAAGTATAATTATATCTTGGCTAATTTTAATATTTTTTGCTCCTAATAAATTTATTCTAAACATATCAGTTACTATTTGGACTTCTTTTTGGGGAGTACCATAGATGAAATAGTCACTTTTTTGATTACGTCTATTTAAGTATTCTGCGTAAGCATAGGAACTGGCTACGGCATCTAAGTCAGGATTATGGTATGATGTGATGATTCTCGTATTGGGAATGAATTTTGTAGTCCAAGGTTTAACTATTTTCTCATCAATATTTAGGTTATTATTGCCTAATCCTAAGAAGTGATTGTTTTTCCTGGTACCATGAAAGTCGCTGCCACCTGAAATGTACATGTTTCGATCTTCGCATAGCTTTAATAAATACGCAGTTTGTTCTTCAGCAAAAGTTGTGTAGTAGCATTCTAATCCATCAAAGTTATAATTTTTTAATATATCTTTTAAGGCATCAGAAATATTTGTGGAATAAGCAAATGGATGAGCTAAAAAAGCAATTCCATCAGCATTATGGATCATCTCTAAAGTTTTTTCTAATGACGGAAAAAGAGATGATTCATCAACATATAAAGGACTTTTAGGATTAAATAGTTCATTTCTAGTGAAGCCCGTAGAAGTGTTAATAGATTCTTGGTATAAGAAAAATTTGTTGTTTTCAGGATATTTTTTAATTTCTATTGCTAAAGTAGGACGACAAGATTCTATTTTTGGATCAAACTTTATTTCGTTACTATCAAATTTAACGCCAATTTTTCGGTATTGATTTTTGATTAAGTCAAATTCTTTTAATTGGGTCTTTTCAAACGTTAAAACATTTTCTTTTAGAGAGGAATACATTTTATTAAAATCAAAACCATAACCTAAAACTTCAATTATTTCGCCATTATATGTAGTGGTTATTTCAATACCGGGAAGAATTTTGCCTTTGAAAATATTTCTAATAGTTGCATCTGATAATTCTCGATAAGCATCTATTGTATTGTGATCAGTGATGGATAGTAGTGTAAGACCAAGCTTTTCAGCTTCTGTTAATAACTCTTGTACGGTATATGAACCATCAGAGTATTTTGTATGGGTATGGATATCTATCATTAAAGTCACTTCCTATTATATAGATATTTATAATATAAGTTTATATTACTCTAAGAAAAAAGGCAACAATTTGCTGGATTAAACCTTATTGTATAATGTTACCTTATTACCTATTAATTGGTTTAAAGATTAAAATTTAGTTCGTTAGGGATGAGAAGAGAAAAATATTTTAACATTTCTTCTTTTGTATATTTTTTTTCATTTTTTAACCACTCAATTCCAACATTAACTACAGCTCCTAAGTAGAATTTAGTAATAATATTTCTTGGAATTTGATTTGTATTTAGATTCTCTTTTTTTTGTAAATTGAAAGCAATATCTTGTTCTAAAACATCGTAGATAATATTCATAGCAATACTATTTTGATTATGAATTATTATTGATAAATATTTTTCTTTATTTGTTTCAATATGGTCTAAAAATAGTTTTATCATTTCTAAATAATATTCTTTTGTATTGGAAATATTATTATTTTTCCTTAGTTCTTGAGTTAGAGAGTTTTTCAATTCTTGAATATAGTCGGCTAGTAATTCATATTTATCATTATAGTGGGCATAAAAAGTAGAACGATTAATTAATGCTTGATTACAAATATCAGATACTTTTATTTCTTCAAAGGGTTTTTCTCGCATTAAATTTAGTAATGTATTGTAAAGGATATTTTGGGTTTTTATAACGCGTAAATCAGTTTTTTTCATTTCTATCACCTAGTATTATTATACTTATTTAAAAACAATTGTAAAGATAACATACAGAATGTTGGTTATTTAACTATACATTTTTTTAAAAATGTTGTTTATCTTTGATAATTGTTTTTTTTGTTGGTGTTTTTTCGAAAAAAGTGGAATAAAATAGTTTGTCGAATGGAGGGAAGATTATGAAAAAAATGAGTCGAAGTATTTGTAAACATAAATGGTTGATTGTCGTTTTGACTATTATTTTGATGATACCGGCTCTACTGGGTTATTTTTTGACTGATATTAATTATGACATTTTAGTATATTTGCCAAGTGATATTGAGACTTTAAAGGGAGAAAAGATTTTAACAGATGATTTTAATATGGGATCTTTTTCGATTGTTGTGGCAGAAGATATGTCAAGTAAAGAAATATTGAAATTAGAAGATAAATTTAGAAATATTGAAAGTGTAGGAAATGTTGTTAGCTTATATGATGTTATTGGGACTACTATTCCAAAAGAGATTCTTCCACAGGAGATAATGTCAAAGTTAGCGAGTGATAGTGAACTTATTTTAGTAACATTTGAAAATTCTACTAGTGATGATATAACTTTAGAAGCAGTCAGCGAAATGCGTGAGATAGTGGATGGTAAAGTTAAAATTGGCGGAATGAGTGCAATGGTATTAGATACCAAAGAACTTTTCAATAGTGAAATGTTATTTTATGTAATTATAGCGGCAGTTTTATGCATTATTGTATTGGAATTATCACTAGATTCTTATTTAGTTCCATTATTATTAATGGCTAATCTTGCAGTAGCAATTTTATTTAATATGGGAAGTAATATTATTTTTGGAGAAATTTCTTATATTACTAAGGCTATTGCTTCTGTATTACAGTTAGGCGTTACTACTGATTTTTCTATCTTTTTATACCATAAATATGAAAAAGCAAAAAAGGAATATCCGGATAAAGAAGAAGCAATGGAGCATGCAATTTGTGATACAGTAGTTTCTATTTTTGGAAGTAGTTTAACTACTATTGCTGGTTTTTTAGCACTCTGTACAATGAATTTAACCCTTGGAATGGATATCGGTTTAGTAATGGCCAAAGGGGTATTTATTGGTGTGGTTTGTGTAATTACGATATTTCCGGCTTTATTATTGGTGTTTGATAAGCAAATAGAAAAAACAAAACATAAGGAACTATTACCTAGTTTTGAAAAAGTTAAAGGGTTTGTATTAAAACATTATGTTGTAATTTTTATTGTTTTTTTGATTTTACTTATACCTAGTTATTTTGCTCAGAGCAAAACGTCTGTATATTATAAGTTAGATGAATCTATCCCAGATGATTATGGTTATTCTATTGCGACAAAGACTTTAAAAGAAGATTTTGGTATGGTTTCACAAGAAATTATTTTAGTAAGTAATGATTTAGAGAATTATAAGATTAACGAAATGAAAGCAAAAATAGAAAATTTGGACGGAGTAGATTTAGTTATAAATCCGTCGGAATTAACTAGTTATGGAATTTCGGATGAAATAATTCCAAAAGATATTCGTTCTATTTATGAGACAGATGATTATAAAATGATGATAGTTGCTTCAAAGTATGATATCGCAACAAAAGAGTTAAATGATCAACTTGGAGAAGTAGAAAAGATTATTAAAAGCTACGATAAAAAGGCTATTCTAGCGGGTGAGGGAGCACTAATGAGAGATTTAGTAGTTACTACTGATGAAGATTTTCATAATGTTAATTATACCTCAATTGGAATTATTTTTGTGTTAATGATGATTGTATTAAAATCGGTTTCTCTTCCGGTATTGCTTGTTATAGCTATTGAATTTGCTATATTCATTAACATGGGTATACCTTATTTTCTCGGTACTGAAATTCCATTTATCGCATCAGTCGTTATTGGAACAATTCAGTTAGGGGCAACTATTGATTATGCTATATTAATGACGACAAAGTATTTAGAAGAAAGAAGAAATGGTCATGATAAAAAGGAAGCGGTTAAGGTAGCTTTAGATAATTCTATAAGTTCTATTTTTGTAAGTGCAATGTGCTTTTTTGGGGCAACTATTGGTGTTGGTTGTGTTTCTAAGATTGATATGATTGGTTCATTATGTACATTGATTGCGAGAGGGGCCATTATTAGTATGGTAGTTGTTATTATGATAGTACCATCAATTCTAATAATTATGGATTCATTAATTATGAAGACAACTTTAGGAATGAAGACAAAAAAGGCTAATAAGAAAGGAAGGAAAAATATGAAAAATAAAAAAATGACAAAATCTATAGCGATACTTTTAATTATTTCTCTTGTTTGCACACCTATAAGTACTTTTGCTCTTGGTAAAGAGGAGACTGTATATGCAAAATTAAATTCTGATGGTAATGTTAAAACAATGTTAGTAAATGAACACTTAGTTAATAATGAAAACTTGGAAACAATAGAGGACTATACTGATTTGGAAAACATTTTAAATATTAATGGTAATCATACTTTTACAAAAAAGGATCAATTATTAACGTGGAATAGTAAGGGTAGTGATATATTCTATCAGGGAACAACTATGAAAGAGATGCCAATTAGCGAAAATATTACGTACATGTTAGATGGGGAAAAAATAAAATTAGAAGATTTGATAGGGAAGAGTGGTACAGTAGCTATTAATATTAAGTATCAAAATAAAGATAGACATGTAGTTAAGGTAAATGGGAAGAATGAAAGTTTATATACTCCATTTGTTGTGATGATGGGAACTGTTATTCCAGCTAAAAATAATTCTAATGTTTCTGTTACAAATGGTAAAGTAATTGATAATGGTAACGGTTATATGGTTGTTGGATTATCTACTCCTGGATTATATGAAAGTCTTAATTTAAAAGAATTAAAAGGATTAGATAATATTCAGATTACTTACAATACAGAAAAGTTTGAACTTTCTAGTATTTATTCTGTAGTAACTCCTAAAATTTTAGAACAAAGTGATTTAGAAGTATTTAATAAACTAGATTCCCTTTATGGTAATGTTTCAAAGTTGGATGATTCTATGAATCAAATTCAAATAGGTAGTAAAACTATTTTGGAAAATCTTACGGTAGTTAGTAATGGTAGTAGCCAAATTGCGGAAAACTTAGGTGTTGTACTTGAAAATGTAGAAGCAATAAAAACAGGAGCTATTAGTATTGATACTGGTCTTACACAGATTATAGAACAATTAACTGCTGTGAAAGGTCTATTGGCGAATTTAGAAAATCAGGATAAGTTAAATCAACTAAATGCGTTAATAGGACAAAATGAACAGACGATTTTAACTTTGCAAACAAAGAATAGTGAATTGAAGAGTAGATATGATACATATCAGTTAGGAAATATAAGTTATGATGAGTTACTGGCTTCTGACTTAGAGAATAAGTTAGTTTTATATCAAATTAAATATAATTTTGAAAATGGTTATAATGATACTGAAAAGTTAATTTCATTATTAACAGCTGATAATGCAGCTTTAAAGAAGACAGTAGATACAATTAATCAATCTTCAGTTATAATTACTATGTTGTTAGATAGCTTAAATGGTTATTTAAGCAAGTTGGAGCAGGGAGCTAATCAGTTATCTAGCGGTTTGATTGCCTTAAAAGAAGGAGTTACCTTATTAAATTCAAAAATGGGTGAATTATCTAGTGGTACCGTCAGTTTGAAAGATGGAATGACTACTTTAAATAATGGAATTGAGACATTTAATCGTGAAGGAATAGGTACATTAACAGCAGTAACTACAAAAGCTAAGCAAATGTCAGGCAAGGTAGAAGCTCTAATAAGGTTAGGAGAAGATTATCAGACTTTTTCATTAAATAATGGAAATGCAGCGGCAAATACAAAATTTGTTTTAATGGTAGATGGGGTAAAGATGCCAAAACAAAATACAAAAGAGGTAGAGAAGGTAAAGAAAGATAATTTTTGGGCTCGATTAATAAATTTATTTAATTAAGATATTTATGATAAAAGCGAATCTAATTTAGATTCGTTTTTACTATGACTATATTTAGTATAAAATGTTCTTATACAAATAAAAAGGTGAAACATCCATTTCAGTTTCACGCTAATTCATAAGGAGAATATAATATTAATTTTTGTTTTTAACAATATTATTAATATTTTTAATTACTTTTTCTTTATCATCAACATTATAATATCCCTCTATTTTTCCAAGTAAATTACCACTTTTAAATATTAGCAATGCTGGCAAATTTTCAATGTTATATTTATCAGTAGCATCTTCACTTTCTACTTTGTAATATAAAGTATCATTAGGTAGGTCCTTTGTTAATTCCTTTATTGGAATAGATTTTAATAAACATTCTGCAATCTCAGGATTATATATCTCTATTAATGTTAAACAATCTTTTTTTAGTTTTTCATCGATATCATCCATTTCAATCTTGAAAAAATCAGATATAGCTACAGCTCCATACCTATCTACAAATAAGTCTTTAGTAGTTCTTGGATCATTGTCTATTTCCTGTTGTATCTTTTTATATTCATCATTACTTTTAGCGACAATTATAGCACCAATTGGACATTCTTTTTCACATAAACCACAAGAAATACATTTGTCATTATCTATTACAATGGTTTGTTTTTCATCATCATAAGAAAGTGCTCCTGTAGGACAAACAGCAACTCCTCCGCACTCTTTCGCATTGTCACAAATTTTGAAATTTACTAATACTGCCATCTATTTTCTCCTTCTAATTATATTTACAACGTTGATTAAACGTTTAACAAAAGTATCGATTTCATCTTTTGTATTGTATTTACTTAAACTTACTCTAATTGGACTATAATTATCTAAATCGGCACTGCAAGCTACTAATACGTGAGATGGTTCTGCGAGTTCTGAATTACAGGCTGATCCAGTAGAAACATATATATTAAACGATTCTAATATTAATAGAAGCTCATCGGCTTTAACTCCCTTAAAGGCAATGCTTGATGTATTTGGTAATCTATTATCGAAATCACCATATATTATTACATCATCTATTTTTTCTTTGATTTGCGTTTCCATATAATCTCGCAAGTCTTTTAGTTTATCATTTACTAAATAATTATCTTCAAGTATTAAATCAACGGCTTTTCCTAATCCAATTATATAAGGCGTATTTTCTGTTCCACCTCTTTTATTTTGCTCTTGGTGACCAAATATTAAAGGAACTAGTGGTATTTCATTTTTTACATAAAGTACACCAATACCCTTAGGTGCATGAATTTTATGTCCAGATAATGATAACGTATCTATATTCATTTTTCTTACATCTATTTTAATTTTTCCTATTGCCTGAACTGTGTCACAATGAAATAAAATATTATTTTCTTTAGCAATTTCACCAATTTCTTTGATTGGATATACATTTCCAATTTCATTATTAGCCATCATTACTGCAATTAATAGTGTATCTTTTTTTATACTATTTCTTAATTCATTGAAATCTAATTTACCATATTTATCGACAGATAAATATGTAATATTATAACCATTGTTTTCAAGATACTTCATAGTTTCCATGATTGAGGCATGTTCTACGCTTGTAGTAATTATATGCTTTTTACTTGGATTATTTTTTACTGCACTTATAATAGCTGTTACATTACTTTCGCTTGCACAACTTGTGAATATTATTTCTTTTTCTTCAGCATTTAGTAGTGTTGCAATACTTTTTCTTGCTTTGGAAACGTCTTCCTTTATGTTTTTTCCAAAAGAATAGGTGCTACTTGGATTTCCAAACTTATCCTTTAAATATGGTAACATTGCAGCTACAACCTCTTCATCACATTTTGTAGTCGCATTATTATCTAAATATATGTTTTGATTCAAAGAAAATCACCTCTAAAATCATTTTACCAAACTATATTATTTTTTCTACTTTTATTATTTATAAATTAATTAAATTGTTTAACTAATTTAGCAGGATAAATTTCATATAAACCAAATGTGTTAACCCCTAATTCAAATGGAGTAAAATTTTCTAGTAATTTTTCCTTCATCGAAGTTATTTTGGTATAATCTTTATCTATATGAATTGTAATATGAAATTCAAAATTATTAGGATTATATTTCTCACTAGGTAAAACTTCATATATTTTTTGTTGTAATGATTTTAGTTCCTCGTTTTTTTTAGTAGTAAAATATAATACGTAACTATTTTCTTTTCCTTTCATTATTTCTATATCATTGATAAGTATTTTTAGTTTGGGATATTCTATCTTTGACAACTCATTTATAACTTTCTCTTCATCAGAAATATTCCATGCTGATAGGGTAAAGTGATAGGGAAGAGTATCTGCTTCTTCACGATTATCAACATTTTTTCCAAATGGTACTTTGCATAATTTATTATTTATTTCTTTTGTATAGTGTTGTATTTTTTCTAAGTCGATTCTATTAAAAATAGAAATAAAAGTAATTCTTTCATTCATAATTTCATCTCCAATTAGTATTCATTATATTATTCTTTTGCTAAATTTTCTAAAACTTCTGCGTTGTTTAACTTTAATAAATATTTGCTTGGCAACGAAATCTTTGATTTTTGTAGACCACTTCCACAGATAATTCTTTCTGCTTCTAATACCTTAGGATCAATAAATAATTTCCAATCTCCTGGTAATCCTATTGGATTAATACTTCCATATTCCATTTTAGTTTTTCCTAAAACATAATCAAGTGGTGCAACAGATACCATTCTAGAATTTGTATATTTTCTTACTGTAGAAGACATATTGTATCTATATCCTGTAGGGACTAATAATGCAACATAACTTTTATTTTCTCCACGCTTACATTCACATATTAAACAATTCGCTCCTGTTTTTATATCAATATTGTAATGCTCACATAATTTAATGCCATCCATATATTCTGAATCTATTTCAGCTACTAAGATATTCTTTTGCTCCTCTTTGGAAAATAAGTTCTTTATACAATTATAAGTAGTTTCAGCAACTAAATCTTTATTTTCTTCTATTTTTTTAAAATTTAAATTATTGTCCATAAGTTCTCCTTTCTAATCTTTATTTTAGAAAATTTTCATTAATCCAACTATAAATTAAGCTTCCTGTCTCACATTCTTTTGTTTTATATGTATGCCCAGTATCTTCAATAATTTTATATTCAAAGTTATTGCAATTAATTGCTTTTTCTTTTAACAGTTCTAAGTGTAAATAGTAATCTTCCTCGTTTGATCCCGAAAAAGTAAGAATTGGTACATCTATAGTTTCGAATTGATCCCAATGCTTAGGATTAGCAATAACAGGTAGGTTATTGAGCGAAGATCCTTCATGATACCAATTATAATAAGTTTGTGAACTCATGTACATATAATCTTCAATCATTTTATGAAGTAATTTAGACGGCTCATTATTATCTATATTTTCTTTTGCCTCTCGAAGTAATTCCTTATGTTCATCTGATTGTACAGATAGGTGTGATCCGATCATATCAGGGGCACTGGCAAGTATTATTCCTAAAATATTTGGATGTTTTTTGTAAAAATAATAGATTACTTTATTACATCCATAACTATGTCCAAGCAAAATAATTCTTTTATATCCTTTATCTTTAGCAGTTTCTATTGCTAAATCAATGTCATGAATACAATCTTCAAATATTTCATACATACAACCACATCTTTTAAATGATCCGTCTTTCATGACGATATCATTTTCGATAGAATGTCCTCTATTGTGTTCGTAAATAAATCCGATATTTCTTTCTGAGAATAATTTACCCCATATGGTAGCAAAATAGTTATCTATAATCGTCTCACACATCCCATGAATATAAATAACACATATATCTTTTTCTTTGCTTTCAAAATGAACCATTGGTAATCTTAAACCATCATTTGTATAAGCGTTAGTGATAAATTCAATATTCATAATAGTTGGCCTCCGTAATATATAAATCTAATATGATTTTATCATACTTTTAAGTATTTATTAGTAATAATGTAAACTTTCTTTATTAAATTCAAATACTTTTTGTTAGATATTATTTGTAATATATTATTGTTCCGATTAAAGTCTTTAAAAAAATAAAAAAACTCACGAACCTTTTATAGTCCGTGAGTTGTTTTCCAATGGGGCGGTATGTGGGAATCGAACCCACGCATACTAGTGCCACAAACTAGCGTGTTAACCACTTCACCAATGCCGCCATTTCACGAGTTGACTTCTTTATTTTATTATAGACTCTTAAAAAAATCAAGTATTTTTTAATATTTTCATTTGGTACCTTTTTTCGCGAATCGAATAATTTATATTTGAAGGGAGATTTTATGTATAATTATAATTTATTAAATGATAATTGGCAAAGAAATTATAGAAATAATATGAATATGGTACCAAGCAATCCTTCTTTAGTTACACCTGTTGTGGGTTTTGATCGAGGTAATCTATTCTCTAATTTATATGATCAATATAAAAATTATAGACCGGAAACTTTAACAGCAAAAACAGAACAAGAAAGAATGTTTTTGGAATTATCAAGAATGAGTTTTGCCGCTCATGAATTAAATCTTTATTTAGATTTACATCCAGATGATATGAGTATACTTCAACTATTTAATGATTATAGACAAAAGTCTAATCAGTTAATACAAAACTATGAAAGTATGTATGGACCATTAAATATTTCAAGTAATGCATTGGAAAAAGAACCATTTATGTGGGAGAAGGCCCCTTGGCCATGGGAGGTGTAAGAGATGTTTAGCTATAATAAACGATTACAATATCCAATTAATATTAAAAAGAAAGATTTAAGAATGGCAAAGTATTTAGTGACACAATATGGTGGTTCAAATGGAGAACTTGCCGCTGCACTTCGTTATTTAAATCAAAGATATACAATGCCAGATAGTAGAGGGAAGGCTTTACTTACTGATATTGGAACAGAGGAACTTGCTCATGTTGAAATGATTTCAACAATGATTTATCAACTACTTAAAGACGCAACTATGGAAGAGTTAAGAGAAGCAGGTCTTGATGGTCACTATGCAGAACATAGTAAAGCTATATTTCCAACGGACGCTAATGGAGTTCCGTTTACAGCGGCATATTTTGCAACGACTGGAGATCCTTTAGCTGACTTATCAGAAGATATGGCGGCAGAACAAAAAGCCAGAGCAACTTATGAAAATTTAATTGATTTAACCAATGATCCAGATGTTAGAAATCCATTAATTTGGTTAAGACAAAGAGAAATTGTTCACTATGCTAGATTTAAAGAATTGTTTGAATATTATCAAAAAAAGATGAAAAATGGTAATATGACTAATAATAGTAACCAAATGAATGAAAGTATAATGCCAAATTTAAATAGTCTTTTTGATAATAAAATGTTTGGAAATTCTCAATTTATGGGAGATTAAAATGAAAGATGGTATTCAATTACCTCTTTTTTTTGTATAATTGTTTATAGAAGGCGAAGTTATATGAAGAAAAATGATAAGTATAAGATTACGATTATTAAATTTTTTAAGCATTTACATATAGTTAATAAACATCGTTTTAAAGTGTTTGTTTTATGTTGTAGAGCTGGGCAATTTTGGAGAGGACTCGTTCATGATTTATCAAAATATTCACCAGAAGAATTTTTAGAAGGTGTGAGATATTATAGTAATGGTAGTGGTAGTCCAATTAGAAATGCTAAAATAGAGAATGGTTATTCTAAAGCCTGGTTACATCATATTGGAAGAAATAAACATCATTATGAGTATTGGTATGATTATGATGCTTTGATTGAGACTCCGATAATGCCTTATAAATATTTTGTAGAGATGGTATGTGATAGTATGGCTGCAGGAATTGTTTATCAAGGTCGTAATTGGACTGATGAATATCAACTTAATTATTGGTTGAGGACAAGAGAGAGGGCTAAAGTTCATCCAAAGATGGATAAACTTTTAACAAAGGTTTATTCAGATGTTGCGAAAAAAGGAATAAAAGCAGTTGTAAATAAAAAATATTTGAAGGAACTTTATGATAGATATACTAATTAGGATATATGATTAATTGTTATAGTGCTATAATATATTGGTAAATATTAGGGCTTGTTTTAAAATGAAAAAAGGAAGGTGTGTTTTGATGATTAAATTAGTAAAACCAGAGATTAAGCATGAGAAAAAATATAAAGAGATGATAAAAGAGTGGCAAGAATATGGTGGACCATACGTTCCTTGTATAATCGATTATGATTGTAATAGACCACTTGAAAAATTAGATTATAATGCAGTTTTAAAAGTGGTTAATAATTATAGTAAAGGTAATGTTTTTGATTATGATGTTGATTATTTTGGAAGTTCAGATTTTTACTTTATTTTTGATGATGAAGAATTAATCGGAATGGGTGAGGTTAGACATAATTTAAGTGAACTTGGAAATAAGACAATTGGTCATCTTGCTTGTGGTATTAGACCATCAAAAAGAAATTGTGGTTATGCTTTTAAAGCTACTGAATGTATGATTGATAAATTAAGTGAAGATAATATTGATGAAGTTGTTCTTTGTCATTATGCTGAAAATAATATTAGCCCTAAAGTTATTAGTAAGTTAAATTTTCAGTTTAGAGATAGTATAATTTCTGAGGTAAGTAAAAAAGAAATAAAAACTTATACGAAAAAATTATAGTGACTATTATGTGTTTAATGGATTTTAATAAGGCGCTGGTTTGCGGCTAAAACATTGACAAAATACCAAAAAAGTATTATAATAAGCGACAATTAACAAAGGGGGATTTTTATGAGTAAAATACAAATTAATAAAGAATTAATGAGGAGAATAATGGCAGGAGCGTTAGCACTCACTGGACTTGTATCATTAGCAGGATGTGGTAATGATAAAAAAGAGGAAGAACCTACAACACAAATAGTACAATCAACACAGGAATTTGATTTGTCACATTTTGGAAGTTTAAAAGGATCTGAACAACAGGATATTAAAAAAATATTTGCTGGGTTACATATTCCAGACGGATTTCTAAAAAATGATGATATAGTATTTGAATTAGAAAAAGCAATTTCAGAAACTGAAGGCTATGTCAGTACAGTAGATTTTATGAAAAAAGAGGCATATTCAGAATATTATCCTATTAGTTATCATACCAGTGATGGAAAAATGTCTTTTGTTGATGGTAAAGAAGATGGGTATTCACTTTTTGTTAAAGAATATAAGGATAATAATTTAGTTGTAAGAGAAATAAAGTTTGATGCAGATTATAAAACTCAAAGTGTTGAAGAAAAAGTTTATTGCAATGAAAATGGGAGTGCATTTTCAAGTGATACTGAAATTAATAATTGGGGTTGTATTAATCCAACTGGTAAGTCAGATATAACATATGTTACACATGATTTTTTGAATAAAACGCCTAGTATATTTTCTTTATATCGTGATAAGGGTTCTGAAGCTTTGTATTTTTATTCTGCTGGTAATTTAGTAAGTTTTTCTTCAGGAGATGATATGTCTCAGTATGGTTATCAAATTGAATTATCAGATGAAGAAAAGCTACAATTAATGATTAATTTTAATAATCATAGTAATGAACAGTTATTAGCATTGCAGGATAGGTTGGTTGAAAAATATAAAGGTAATTATTATTCTGAATTTTGCGATTGCATATTTGATTGTCCAAACAATGATAAGCATGTAAGTATATATATTAATAAATCAAAAAAGCAAAATAATTTAAATGTATCAATTGGTCCTTTATGGCATGATTATACAGATGATTTATCTGAGGCAGAAGATGACTTAGATGAAGCAGATGCTGTTTTAGAGTTAGAGTGCAATATTACGGATGAACAGTATGATACATTAAAAGACTATGCGGTACGAAAAGATGAGAAAATTATACCTTATATTAAACAACTAGATTTAGAACACAAAGCAGAAGTTGCAAATAATGTGGAGCAAGCACCAGCTAAATTATATATAAAAAAATAGTTATTTATAAGACCAATTATTTAAATTAGTCTTTTTTAATAATATAGTAACTGATGGAATAAAATGTATTGGTGATAAAAATGTTTGAAATGAAAGATGCTTTATATGCGGCAAAGTTTTTAAATGTTAAGTTTGATAAATTTACTCCTGAAGAATTCTTATTGGGTATTAATATTGAATTAGAACATGGGAGGGTAAAAGAAATTACTAATGTTACAGATGATAATTTAATTATGACAGCAAAGATTGCTCTAGCACACTTAAATGAGTTTCCAAATTATTATAATAAGGATTATGGTTTATTAGTTTTTGAAAAGTATTTAAGAAGCAAATTAATGTTGAAATGATTTGATTTTTTAATTGATAGTATTTTGACAAAATACATAAAATAGTATAATATTTGATAGTGAAAAGAGGAATTTATGTATGAGCAAAGGTAATAAAGAAATAACAAAAAGATTAATAGCACTTGCGTTATCAGCAACTGGATTGGTATCGTTGGTAGGGTGTGGTAATAATCAAAAAGAAAAAGTTCAAGTTCCAACAAATATAAATCAAATAACTCAAGAAGATGATTTAACATATTTTGATACTTTAAAACGTTCTGAACGTAAGAAAATAACAGAAATTGCGGCTGGATTACATATGCCAAAGAAATATTTAAAGAATGATGAAATAGTATCAGAACTTTTAGATGTGGTATTGAAAGATAGAAAGTATGCAAGTACAGTAGATTTTATTTCTTCTCCTGGGACACCAGAGTTTTATTATACTAGTGATGGAAAGTTTGTTTTTATTAAAGGAGAAGATCAATTTTGGTTGAGGAAAACTAACGATAATAATATGGTTATAAAGTCAATAAAAGTTGATAGTAATGCTCAAACTATTATTAGTTCGGAGTATACTTATTGTAATGATAATGGAGAGACTATCCAAAATGATTCCAGTGTTAATTCTTGGGGAATGATTGCTCCATCAGTTGAATCAAAAATAACATATGGTATAAGTAAATCATTTGGTAATGCAAAAAGTGAGTTTTATTTTTTCGATTATATTGATAATCAATTGACATTTTCGTCTGAAAACAATTTTCTAAGACTTTTTTCAGATAATGGCGCATATACAAGTTCATATATAATGAATATATCTGATGAAGAAAAGCAAGAAGTTATGTCTAATTTTAACAACCATAATCACGAAGCTTTACAAGCATTAGCAAATAAGTTATTTGAAAATTATAAGGATGACGAGCTTTTTTACGAGGGTTATTGTTGTAGATTGCCTTTTCAAACTGGTGAGGAAGATACAGCTGTATATGTTTCTAGAAGTGGACTTGGAAATGGTGAATATGCAAATAGTGTATCTTTATATGATGGTGTATTCGATCTTACAGATGCATCAATAAAGGTACAGGATATTACTGATGAGCAATATAATACATTAAGAGATTATATGGAAAGAAAAGATGAAAATATTATAGCTTATGTTGAACAGATAGCATCTGAACAAGATACTTCAGAGACCGCTAAGAATGGTGAAAAAGCTAAAGTATATACAAAGCAATTACCGGCTTATAATAATCAATAAAGATTACAAATTGTTGGTTCTTTAAAAGAATTTAAAAAGCAAAGTGGATTTGCTTTTTATTGATAATTTTTTGATAAAATGTAAAAAAGATTTATAATATGTGAACGCAGAATAAGAATGGAGAAATTTTATGGAAAAAAATAATAGATCAACAAAGCAGAGGATAATTGCGTCATTATTAGCGATAACTATGTTACCTGTTGCAGTATCGGGATGTAGTCATAAAAATCAAAAAGAGAAAGTCTCACCCTCATCAGAGATTGTTCAAATAACGCAAGATAATATTTGGGTACGACTTTCATCATATATTGATCTTTTAAAAAATTTGAAAGATGTAGAAGAAATAGCAGCTGGATTACATATGCCAGTTAACCTTTTAGAGAATAAGGAGGTATTATCCGAACTTTTAGAAATAGTTTTGGAAAACAAAGATTATGCCAGTACAGTAAATTTTGTTCCTTGTTCTGAAAATTCAGAATTTTATTATACTAGTGATGGAAGACTTTCATTTGTTGTAGAATCACAGGAACTTTATATCAAAAAAAATAAAGATAATAATTGGATTGTAAAATCAATAAAAGTTGATGAAAATGCTGAAACTAATACTATTTGGGAGGATACTTATTTTAGTGACGATGGTAGTCAGCTACAAAGTGATATTAGTATTAATAATTGGGGAAGTATTGGTCCGGAAATTGCTCCAGGAATATTTTATAGTATAGGTACTTTTTATAAAAATGATGAATCAAAACATTACTTTTTTTATCATGGGGATAATTGCCTATCATTTTCTTCTAATGATAATTTGATAAAGATTAGTTCAGGTTATCGGGATTTTTGTACAATGAAAATATCTGATGAATAAAAGCAAGAAATTATATCTGTTTATAATGATCACAACCATGAAGAGTTAATGGCGTTGGAAAAACAAATGGCAGAAAAGTATAAAAATAATTATATGCAAGAAAAACTTAGTTGTGCAATGTCCTTTCAGGAGAGTGATAGAGGCGTAGCAGTGTTTATATCGAAAGAAGAAGAGAATAAGGATTTATCTGCATATGTGTACTCGTTATCTGGTGATAGTTATAATAATTCTGCCGGATGTTTAACAGTGCATAGTGATATTACTGATGCTCAATATACTATACTAAAAGATTATATGGAAAGAAATGATGAAAATATAGTGGCTTATGTTGAACAAATATCTTCTGAACAAAAAGCTGCCAATGCTATAAAAGCGGCAGGAGGGTCTTCTACAAAGGTATATACAAAGAAATAATATTTGTTAGATCAATTGTATAATTGATCTTTTTTATATTTTCATAAATTTATTGTGATACTAATGGTATAGATAAGTAATTAAAAGGAGGTTATTTTTTAATTTTATTTAGAGATAGTTGGGCAAATAATCTTTGACTGAAAGTTAATGCTTATTTTTTAGCACTCTTTGTTGACAAGTGCTAAAATTAGAGTATAATTACTATTGAAGGGGATGATAATATGTATGGTTATCCACAAGAGGAAAATAACGAAAATGTATTAGAAAAGTATGGTAGAAATATCATCGAAGATGCTAAGAAAGGTAAGATTGATCCGGTAATCGGCAGAGATGAAGAAATTCGAAGCATAACAAGGGTTTTATCACGTAAAACCAAGAATAATCCAGTATTAATTGGAGAAGCTGGAGTTGGTAAGACAGCAATTGTTGAAGGTTTAGCACTTAGAATCGTCAAGGGTGATGTGCCAAGTAGTTTGAAAAATAAAATTATCTGGGAACTCGATATGGCATCACTTGTTGCGGGAGCTAAGTATCGTGGTGAATTTGAGGAGAGACTTAAAAATGTTTTAAATGAAGTTAAGAAAAGTGATGGCGAAATCATTATGTTTATTGATGAGATCCATATGATTGTTGGTACTGGTAGAACTGATGGGGCAATGGATACGTCAAATATTTTAAAACCAATGCTTGCACGTGGAGAAATTCATGTTATTGGAGCGACTACATTAAATGAATATCGTCAATATATTGAAAAAGATGGTGCTTTAGAAAGACGTTTTCAGAAAGTACGTGTAGAGGAACCGACTGTTGAAGATACAATTACTATTCTTCGTGGGTTGAAAGAACGTTTTGAAATCCATCATGGTGTAGCAATTCAGGATAAGGCATTAATTAGTGCGGCAACTTTATCAAATCGATATATTACTGATAGGTATTTACCAGATAAAGCGATTGACTTAGTAGATGAAGCGTGTGCCACAATTCGTGTACAAATGGATTCTGTTCCTTTTGAATTAGATACTCTTACTCATAAAATTATGCGATTAGAAATTGAAAAGCAAGCTATTAAGAAAGAAAAGGACGAGTTATCTAAGAAACGTAGGGAGAAAATCGATGAGGATTTAGTAAAATTAAAGGAAAAAGAAAAAGAATTAACAGAAGCTTGGAATAAAGAAAAATCATTAAATGATGATATCAAGAAGAAGAAAGCGGAAATTGAAAAGGCAAAATTTGAGCTTGATAAGGCTGAAAATGATTATGATTTAGAAAAGGCGGCAATTTTAAAACATGGGGAAATTCCTAAATTAGAAAAGGAATTAGAAGCATTAAATAATGTTGAAAAAAACAAGATATTAAGTGATGTTGTGACAAGTGAAGATATTGCTTCTATTATTGCGAAATGGACAAATATTCCGGTTACGAAGTTAATTAGTAGTGAAAAAGAAAAGTTATTGAAATTAGAAGATAATATGAGAAAGCGAGTAATGGGACAAGATGAAGTATTAAAACTTGTAAGTGATGCAGTAATTAAATCTCGTAGTGGAATAAAGGATCCAAATAAGCCAATTGCCTCATTTATGTTTTTGGGTCCAACTGGTGTTGGTAAAACAGAGGTTGCGAGAACTTTGGCTTATGAATTATTTGATGATGAGTCACACATGATTCGTATTGATATGAGCGAATATATGGAAAAGTTTAGTGTTTCAAGATTGATTGGATCTCCTCCAGGATATGTTGGATATGAGGATGGCGGCCAATTAACCGAAGCGGTTAGACGTAACCCTTATAGTATAGTGTTATTTGATGAAGTAGAAAAAGCTCATCCAGAGGTATTGAATTTATTATTACAAATACTGGATGATGGACGTGTTACTGATTCAAATGGTAGAACAGTTGACTTTAAAAATACAATTATTATTATGACATCTAATTTGGGTAGTGAATATATTTTAGATGGTAAGACTGAGATGGTTATGAATGAAGTTAGGAATCATTTTAGACCAGAATTTATTAATAGAATTGATGAAGTTATTGTCTTTAAGCCACTTGATAAAGAAGCAATTAATTTAATTCTTGATAAGATTATTAGAGAAATTGAAAATAGACTTAGTGATATTAAGTTACATATTCAGTTGACTAATGCGGCAAGAAAGCAGTTTATCGAAGACGGTTACGATATAAATTATGGAGCTAGACCTCTTAAGCGAATAGTTTCTAGAACAATAGAAACCGATTTGGCTAAGATGATTATTAATGGTGATATTAAATTTAATGAGACAATTGAAGTTGATTATCAAGATAAATTTATAATCAAAAAATTAGTGTAATATTTGAAAATTAAAATACTTTAATTTCTGAGGGACCTGAAAAGGTTCCTTTTTCCTAAAAAATTAATAAATTTGTTTTTTGAATATACTTTGTAAATGTAATCTTTTAATTTTGTTTAGATTAATTAATCAGATTAG
>CAZTRE010000016.1:0-29390 GCA_964616405.1 uncultured Mycoplasma sp.
TCAAGAGGCTGAAGAGGCGCCCCTGCTAAGGGTGTAGGTCGGGCAACTGGCGCGAAGGTTCAAATCCTTTCTACTCCGCCATTTTATAAATTAACTTGCTTAGGCAAGTTTTTTTGTGCCTTTTTGGGAAGTGTTTTAGTAGTAGGAAATACTATTTTATGGTATACTTATTTTAGGAGAGTGAGTCATGAACAAGATAATAAAAAGATTTTTAAAAAACTTTGATGATATAAATGAATATTATAATTATTTAGTAGATAGAACGAAGAAAAAAGAATATGTAGGAATTACAAACGAATGGTTGATTGATAACTTTTATCTAGTAGTAGAACATAAAGCAAATGTTGTTCATGATAAAAAAGATATATCTTTGCGGATGAGAGATATAGAAACAATATATAATTGTTTGAAAAGTATTGTACTTGAAAATAATTATAATATTAGCTTCGAAATTTTAACAAATTCTCTTAAGACTTATCAAAAACATCATAAAATATATTTTTCTTATAAAGATATTTCAAGTATTAAAGAGATATTACTTTTTATATATATAGAAAGACTTAATGCTTTATGTAAGGAAGAACAAGCTAAATTAATTGATAAAGAAACAATTTCTAATATAATTAAAAATTGTGATGATAAAGATATTGAATTAAAGGATTTATTAAAAGATGGAATTTCTATTCCAAAAAGGCGTTATTATATATTTGAACTTAATGATCAATTGAGAAGTTTAGGTGCAAAAAATAGTCGTTTATTTAAAGAATTAAATGAGTTGCTTGAGGAAAAACAAATTAGTTTGAAGGAATTAATTAATGATGAATACGAAAGAAAAGTTGAAAATGATATTTTAATTGCAAATATTTTTGGAGATTTGAAAGAATTCTTTGAATTTAGTAATGAGGATCTATTTAAAAGGGTTTCAAAGACTGAAAGAATGCTGTTGGAAGATGAAATTTATGCAAAAATGACAGTGGAGTCTAAAGCTATTTATAGAGATAAATTGTTGAAAATAGCAAAGAGAAAAAAGAAAAGTGAAGTTGAATGTTTAAAAGAGTTATTTGAACAAACAGATCGTGAAGATTACCATATTGGTTTTAAATTATTTAAAAATCAAAGTAAAACTATAAATTTTTTCTTGTATGTTACGACAATAATTTTTGTAACTGTAATAGCAAGTTTATGGTTATCTAAATTTTTTATTAGTGTTAGGTGGTTGGGATTTTTAATTTTACTTATTCCAGTAAGTCAATTATTTGTTCAACTTTTTAATCATTTCTTAACTAGAGTGGTTAAACCACAGGTTTTACCAAAGCTTGATTATTCTAAAGGAATTCCAGATGAGTCTAAGACTATGGTAGTTATTCCGACTATTATCTGTAATGAAGCTAAAGTTAAAGAAATGTTTGATGTTTTAGAAACATTTTATATTATAAATAAGACAAACAATTTGTATTTTACGTTACTTGGAGATGCGAAAGCTTCTAATGAAGAGGTAATGCCATTTGATGAGGATGTTTCAAAATACGGGGTTGAATATGCTAAGAAGTTAAATAAAAAGTATGGAAAAGAATTATTTTATTTTATTTATCGTAAGAGACATTGGAATGAAAAAGAGGGGCGATTCTTAGGATATGAAAGAAAGCGTGGGGCGTTAATCCAATTTAATAGGATTTTACTTGGTAAAATTGATGATAAATATAATAAAGATTATTTTAATGTTAACACGCTATACAATAAAGATTTAAAAATAAAATATGTTATTACGTTAGATGCTGATACAAAATTAGTACTTAATTCGGCATTAAACTTAGTGGGATGTATGGCACATCCATTGAATAAGCCTATATTAAATAAGGAAGGTACTAAAGTTATTAAAGGATACGCTTTAATGCAACCAAGAGTTAGTGTTGATATAGAAGCAACTAATAAGAGCTTATATAGTCAAATATTTGCGGGAATAGGTGGATTTGATACATATAGCGCAATTGTTCCTAATGTATATCAGGATTTTCTTTCTGAGGGAAGTTTTATTGGAAAGGGTATTTATGATGTAGATGTATTTGATAAAGTTTTAAATAATACCTTCCCAGATAATTTGATATTATCTCATGATTTATTAGAAGGAAATTATTTAAGATGTGGGTATGTATCTGATATTGAGTTAATTGATGATTTTCCATCTAAGTTTTTGGCAGACACTTCTAGGCAACATAGATGGGCTAGGGGAGATGTGCAAATTATTTTTTGGCTTTTAAATAAGGTTAAAAATAATAAAGGAGAAAAAGTTAAGAATCCTATTAATGCATTAGGTAAATGGAAGATTTTTGATAATATTGTGCGGATGTTTTTATATCCAATGTTGCTTATTGTATTATTATGTGCGGTATTATTTGATGATGTGTCTTCTATTATTTGGATAGGATTTGTGTTATTAGAAATTGCCATTCCAATTATTTTGTTTTTACGTAGTGTAATGCATCGAAAGTGCAAGGAAAAAACAACTATTTATTATAAAAATTTATTCTTTGGTGGAAAAAGTTTAGTACTGAGATCTTATATTGTTTTAGCGACACTTCCATTTTATTCAATGCTTTATATGGATGCATTTTTTAGAACCTTATATAGATTATTTATAAGTCATAAAAACTTACTTAATTGGGTTACTGCAGAGGAAGCAGAAAAGTTAGTTGGCGATGATTTTAAAAATTATGTTAGAAAATTTGTGCCAAATATTGTTGCGTCAATATTACTAATTTTAATTACTATTTTTACAGGTAATTATAGTGCTTTAGTGTTGGCAGTGATATTTTTATCGGCACCAGTAGTTGTTTATATGGTTAGTAGAGAAATTGATCATAATAGAGTTGAACTAAAAGATAAAAAGATAGATGAAATCGGAGAACTTGCTAAAAAGACTTGGATGTATTTTAAGGATAATTTAAAAGAAGAATATCATTATTTAATTCCGGATAATTATCAAGAAAACAGAGAGCAAAAGATAGATTTTAGAACTTCTCCAACGGCAATTGGTTTTTCGATGGTTAGTGTTGTGGGAGCTTATGAATTAGAATTTATTGAAAAAGAAGAGGCAATTAAATTATTAACCGGGATAATCGAAAGTGTTAACTCTCTTGAAAAATGGTATGGTCATTTATATAATTGGTATGATATTAACACTAAGAAGGTAATGCATCCTGGATTTGTCTCAACAGTAGATTCTGGTAACTTTGTATCCAGTTTGATTGTTGCGAGAGAATTTTTAGCTAAGCAAGGTGAAGAAAAGTTAGTACATACTTGTGATAAGCTTATTAAAAATACAAACTTTAAAAAATTATATACAAAGAAAGATGTATTTAGCATTGGGTATGATTCGGCAGAGTCTAGATTGTCTATTTATAACTATAATAAGTTTGCGAGTGAGGCTCGTTTAACAAGTTACTTAGCTATTTGTTTAGGAGATGTTCCAAGTAAACATTGGTTCTGTTTGGATAAATCGCTTACAACTTATAAGGGACGTAAGGGATTGATATCTTGGTCAGGGACTTCATTTGAGTATTATATGCCACTTTTATTTATGAAGAATTATCCAAATACTTTAGTAGATGAAAGTTATCAATTTGCTCATTTTTGTCAAAAGGATTATATAGAAAGCGTTTCTCATAAGTTACCTTGGGGTATTAGTGAGTCAGCATATAATGAACTAGATAATTCCTTAAATTATAAGTATAAAGCCTTTTCAACACCATATTTAAAGGCAAAGGAAGATAAAGAAAATAGAATTGTCTTAGCTCCTTATGCATCACTTATGGCAATGGAATTATTTCCAGAGGATGTATATGAAAATATGAATAAATTTAAGGAACTAGATATGGTTGGGAAATACGGAATGTATGAATCATACGATTATGATAATAAAGGCATTGTTCAAGCATACTTTGCTCATCATCAGGGGATGAGTTTAGCCGGAATGGTTAATTATTTGAAACCTGATGCCATCAAGAACTATTTCCATGAAAATGTTAATATTAAAACATTTGAGGTGTTATTAAAAGAAAAAGTTCAGGTTAAAACGAGTATTGATCTTAAAATGGCTAAATATAAGAAATATGATTATGAAAAAGAACGTATTGAAAATGATATTAGGTACTTTGATTATCTTTCATATATGCCTGAAGTATCAGTTTTATCTAATAAAAAATATATATTGCTTATGAATGATCGAGGTAATAGTTTTTCAAGATATAGAACATTACAATTAAATAGATATCGTAAGATTACAGAACAAGATTATGGTATATTTATGTTTATTAAAGACTTAGATACTAATTATGTATGGAGTAATACTTATGCACCTGTTAATAAGAATCCAGATAAATATGAAGTGGTATTTGCATCGGATCGAATTAAATATTATAGAACCGATGGAGATATTTCTACAAAGACAGAAATTATTGTGACAAAGGATCATCATGCTGAAATTAGAAAAGTAACATTTAAGAATGAGAGTGAGAAAGTTAAAAGGTTACAATTAACTACTTATACGGAACCTATTTTAGCAGAAAATATGGCTGATGTTTCACATAGGGTGTTTAATAATATGTTTATTCGTTCGGCATATGATCAAAAGACTAATTCTTTGATTGTGAGAAGAAAGAGTAGAGGAGAGTCAAATATCAGTAGTTATATGATTAATCGACTAATAATTGAGAACCCTCAAGAAGAATTTAGTTATGAAACTGAAAGATGTAATTTTATTGGAAGAAATAAAATTATTGGCGAAGCCAAAGCTCTTAATGAAGAATTAAGTAATTATGCAGGAGATAATTTAGATCCAGTAATGAGTCTTAGAAATAGTATTGAAATTGCTCCTAATAGTAGTGAAACAGTTTACTTATTAGTGGGATTTGGACGTAGTAGAGAACAAATTCAAGATATTGTAAAATCTTATAGTACGAAAAGTCAAATAAGTAAGGCTTTTAAACTTGCTACATTAATGAATGTTATGAATACTAAAAATTTAAATATTACTGGTGAAGATATGAGAATGTATAACATTATGTTGAATTACTTATATCAAACAACAAAAATATCAGTTACTGAAGAGCGGATGGATTATTTAAGAAAGAATGCTTTAGGACAATCAGGATTATGGAAGTTTGGTATTAGTGGAGATAGACCAATAATTTCCGTGGAAATTTCGGATATTAGTGATATGGGATTTGTACTAAATATTTTAAAAGCTTTTGAATATTATAAAAATAATTCTATATTTGTGGATATTTTAATTATTAATAGTGAATCTAGTCAATATGCTAAGATTATTAAAAAAGAGATTGATGAAGAAATTTATCGAATGTATACATTAAATAGTTTCTATCATACACCAGGATCAGTTACCGTAATTGATGGAAGTGATATTTCAAGAGAAGAGAGAAGTCTTTTGAATATTGTGCCAAGACTTAAATTTTCTATCAATAATCATATAACATTAAAAGATGCTATTTCAGAGTTACAGAAAAAAAATAAAATTAATGATTTTAGGTGTGCACCTATTGAAATTCCATTAATAGTGGAAAATACTGAAAAACTTAAATTTGATAATGGTTTTGGTGGCTTTAGAAATAATGGATGTGAGTATGTTATTTATAATAGAGATACGCCTGCTCCTTGGGCAAATGTTATTGCGAATAAAAGATTCGGTACAATTGTGACAAATAATGGATGTGGATTTACTTACGCATATAATTCGGGAGAATTTAAAATTACTTCGTGGACTAATGAAATGGTTGTTAATGACAAATCTGAGGGATTTAAGTTTAATGGTAAGGTCTTTGATCCGAGTAAATGTATTCATGGTTTTGGATATAGTATCTTAGAAAATGAGACGGAGGATTTAAAGAAAGAAATTACAGAGTTTGTTGCCTTAGATGATACAGTTAAAATTTATTTAGTTAAGTTAACTAATAAATTAAGGAAAAAAAATAAAGTTAATACAACATTCTTTATTAATCCTACTTTTGGTAATTTTGAAGAGAAAACGGCTCGTCATATTTTAAGTGAATTTATTAGTAAAGATAATTATGTTAAAATGCGTAATGTTTATAGTATTAATTTTAGTGATGTTAACGTGTTTATGTCAGCATCAGAAAAGATTACGTCTGCTATATGTGATAAGATTTTAACGAAGAGTTATGATGTGGATGTTGAACTTGCTTCTTTAGAAGAGAAGGCTATGGCATTTGTACTTGGAAGTGGTATGAGTGATGAAGAAAACTTAGAGTTAATAAAGAAATATACAAATGTAGATACGGCTAATAAAGAATTACGTAAGGTTAAGAATGAATGGCGGAAGACACTTGGAACTGTTGAAGTTAAAACAGAGGATAAGAGTTTTGATTATATGATTAATGGTTGGTATTTATATCAAACATTGTCCTCAAGAATTCTGGCTAAGGCAGGATTTTATCAGGTTAGTGGAGCCTTTGGATATCGCGACCAACTACAAGATTCAATGAATATTGCGATGATTAAGCCTGATGTTACAAGAACACAAATATTAATCAATGCTGCTCATCAATTCCCAGAAGGTGATGTTCTTCATTGGTGGCATGAAAAAAATAAATTTGGATTACGTAGTCGCTATAAAGATGATTATATTTGGTTAGTATATGCGACAATTTATTATGTAAAAGTTACTGGAGATACTTCAATTTTAGAGGAAAAGGTTCCTTATTTGATAGGTGACAAATTAAGTGATTATGAACATGAAAAGGGCATAACATTTAATTATACCGAGGACAAAGAAACATTAGTTGAACACTTAATTAAGTCTTTACAATTATCAATGCAGTTACTTGGAAAACATAAACTTCCACTGATGGGTGGAGGAGACTGGAATGACGGAATGAATAATGTTGGTATTAAAGGTAAAGGAGAAAGTGTTTGGTTAGGATTTTTCTTATATCTAGTTATTGATGACTTTGTTAAGATGATGAAAAAATATAATAAGGAATTTGAAACGGGAGAATATACAACATTTAATGAAAAACTAAAAGAAGCTTTAAATAAAACGGCTTGGGATGGGGAATACTACTTAAGAGCATATTTTGATAATGGAGATAAGTTAGGAAGTCATGAAAATAGCGAATGTAAGATTGATTTAATTTCCCAGAGTTTTTCAATACTAAGTGGTGTGGCGTCAAAGGATAGAGCTAAAAAGGTGATTGAGTCGGTTGAAGAGTACTTGGTTGATGATAAGAGTAAGATTGTAAAATTATTAACGCCACCATTTGAAAAGTCTTTAAATAATCCAGGTTATATTATGAATTATCCTAAAGGAATTCGTGAAAATGGAGGACAATATACCCATTCAGTTGCTTGGTATTTGATGGCATTAATTAAGTTAGGATATAGTGATCAATCATATCGTTATTATCAAATGATTAATCCAATTAATCGAAGTATTACTAGTGCGGAAGTTGATTCATATAAAGTGGAACCATATGTAATTGCGGCAGATATTTATTCGGCAAAAAATCATCCTGGTATGGGTGGATGGACTTGGTATACAGGTTCGGCTGGATGGTTCTATAGAGTTGGTATTACAGAAATCATAGGATTAAAAAAACAAGGAAATTTATTAAAGATTAAACCATCAATGCCAAGGGACTGGGAAAGGTTTCAAGTTACATATCATTACATGGATACTGTTTATAATATTGATGTGATTAAGTCTATAAAAGAGGAAATTAAAGTTGATGGAAAATGCAACGAAGGTAATTCATTAAAACTAGTTAATGATGGAGAAAAACATGATGTAATTGTTTATGTAAGATAGGAAAATTTTTCCTATCTTTTTTGTATAAGAACGTATGCTTTGGACCAAAATATTAGTGAGGAGGAATTTTATGAATTATGAAAGTGTACCAACTAATATTTTAACTGGTAAAGATTTAGATTATTTAAGTGATATGTTTGAATGGAATTATATCGCATTAAAAGAAAGTGATGCTGCCTGTGATATGGTTGAAGATGAGGAGATTGTAGGGGTTCTTGATAGAGCATGTAGTTTATTTGATGATAATTTGAATAGTGTTTTAAATATTCTTGAAAGTAGAGGTGGTACAAGTGAATAATCAAATATCAAATACTAAGGTTGAAGTAAGTAAAGGGATTAGTTTAAATGAAAAAGACTATATTACTTGTCTTAATTCGACACTTAAAAATATGACTAAGAATTATGCAGTTGCGATGACAGAGGCAAGTAATGAAAGTTTATATGAAATATATCGTGATATTTTTGAAAGAATTAGTACATTACAAAGAGAAGTATATGAAATCATGTTTAGAAAAGGTTGGTATGTATTAGAAAAGAGTGAGGTTAATAAAATTAATACTAAATACCAAACTTTACAACAAGAATATAGCGATTTAAATGCATAGTTATGCATATCATATTAATGAATAGGAGCAGATAATGCTTCTTTTCTTTATGGCAGAATAATGTTATAATTATAAATATAATTGGAGGTGCCTTATGTTAAAATTTGATTTTAAAACAATGTGTAGTAAATTTATTGATCATGGAGAGTACGATGAATTAGTAAAGAAAAAAGATGAAATATATAAAAAATTTAATCAAGAATATATGACAGGATGGACTAAGAGGATTAGTACAGAAGAAATAAGTAGAATTAAAAAAGTAGCTAATGATGTCAGAAGTCATTCTAAATGTTTAGTTGTTATTGGAATTGGGGGATCTTTTTTAGGAAGTTATGCAGTTAGAGAGATGTTAGGTAAATACTTTAAGAAAGATGATATGGAAGTAATTTATGCGGGAACTACTTTATCTAGTAAATATATGAAGGAATTATTGGAATATTTAAAAGATATTGATTTTTCAGTTAATGTTATTAGTAAAAGTGGAACAACAATGGAGACAACTATTACTTATAAAATGATTAAAGAATTAATGGAAAGTAAGTATGATAAAGAAGAGTTACGTAAGAGAATTATTGTAACTACTGATAAAGTTAAAGGAAGTCTTAGGAAAGAAGTAAATGAATGTGGATATTCTTCATTTGAAATACCCGATGATATTGGGGGAAGATATTCTATCATGACTGCTGCACATTTATTTCCACTGGCTTTTTCAATCGATTTAGATAAATTTGTTGAAGGTTATTATGAAGGAGAAAAGTATAAAGAGGAAGCTTTTAATTATGCTGTTAGTAGAGTATGTTTAAAGAATGTCGGAAAAGTTGTAGAAAATTTCGTGACTTATGAAGCTAACATGTATTATTTTACGGAATGGTTAAAGCAATTATATGGAGAAAGTGAAGGGAAAGAAGGAACAGGAATTTTTCCGGTTTCAACAGTTCATACAAGGGATTTACATTCGTTAGGACAGTTTGTTCAAGAAGGTAATAAAATTATGTTTGAAACTTTTATTAAAGTTATTAAGTCAGATGATTGTATGTATAATGGCAAAAGTCTCCATTCTATTAATAATGTAGTGCTTGATTCGGTTCGTAATGCTCATCTAAGAGGAGATGTTCCGTCAATATTAGTGGAAATTGATCAGGTGAGCGAAGCAAACATTGGAACTTTGATGTATTTCTTTATGTTAGGGGCTACGTTTAGTGGATATTTATTTGGTATAAATCCATTCGATCAGCCGGGGGTTGAAGTTTATAAGAGTGAAGTTAGGGAGAATTTAGGAGTTTTATAGTTATGAAGAAGAAGGCAGTAATTATTTCTTCAATTTTACTTGTAGTATTTGTTGTATTAACAATTTTAATGGTGACAGGTCTTACTAAAGAGTTTGATCTTGCTATTTATAATTTAGTTAGAGGTTTAAGTTGTGATTTTTTTGATTACTTCTTTGTTTTTATTACTAACTTTGGTGATGAAAGTACAATAATTATTTTAGTGATTATATTATTATTTATATTAAAAAATAATTATCGAATGATGGTACTTATGATGACAATTGTATCAACAATTAGTAACCAAGTAATAAAATTTATTATTAGAAGACCAAGACCAGAAGTTTTAAAATTGATTGAACAAGGTGGTTATTCATATCCGAGTGGACATTCAATGATTTGTGTGGCATTATATGGCTTGTTTTTGTATTTTGTTGTAGTAAATATTAAGAATAAATATTTGAAGTATGGGCTATGTTCTTTACTTGTATTATTGATTGTGTCCGTAGGAATTAGTAGAATATATGTAGGAGTGCATTATGCAAGTGATGTTTTAGGGGGATTTATCCTTTCAACAGCAGAATTAATATTATTTGTTAACTATACTAGGATGCATAATAGGGGGAATCAAAATGTATAAAATGGTTGTTTGTGACTTTTTTGGAGCTTTAATTAATTCTGAAGAAGCCATACCTTTATCAACGATGCTTGAACTTGATCGAATTAGAAAAAATGGAGTTTTCTTTTGTATTACTACTAATAAAAGCGCAAGAACGATAATTGAATATAATAAAGATTTTCCTTTTATTGATTATGTAGTAGCTTTTAATGGCAGTTATGTGTATGATATTAATAAAGGTAAAGTTATTTATGATAAAGGAATAAGCGTAACTAGGTTTAAAAAGATTTATAAGTTATTTAATAAAAAAGATATGTGCTTTTATACATTAGATAGTTGTAATTACACGGGAAAGTATCGTGATAATGATTTTAGTGAATTAATTATTGATATTGATGATTTTATTGAAGAAAAGAAAAATGAAATTTATAAAGTTAAAGTATTTTTTGAAGATAAGAAGGATGCGAAAGAAGCTTTAAAAATATTAAAAGATGATAGTAAGTTGACATGTTATTTAAGAGAAAATAATAAAGTTTATGTCTTAGAAATTTATAACTCATTAAATAATAAACTTAGTGGAGTGGAAAAAGTTTTAGCCAAAAACAAAATAGCATTAGAAGAGGTTTTAGCTATTTGTTCTGTAGATAGTAGTTGTTGCTTGGCGAAAAAAGTTGGTTGTAGTTATGTGATGAAAAATGGCGATTCTGCATTACATAAGATAGTAAAGAATTTGACGGGTACTAATGAAGAAAAAGGTGTAGAACAGGTTATTAAAAAATGTTTTTGAATCTGCTTTAGGCAGATTTTTTCTTTTCTAAATTGCTTTTTAGTTAGTGTTGGTATATACTTTTTATATGATAGAAAGTGGGTGGGATGATGAACTGTAAGAAGTGTGGTCATGCTTTGGATGGTGCGACTGTTTGTCCGGAATGTGGAACTTCAATAGGATATGTAGTTAATGACTCAGTGGGGCAAAGCTTAGGATCCGATAGTAATAATAGTAATGGTTATGTTCAAAATCCAGCCCCAAGTGAGTTTGTACAAATAGAAAATGTACCTAGTGGATTCTTAGTTTCAGAACCTAGTGATGGCGCATTTAATAAAAATTATGAGACTAATGCAGTTAATAATAGCAGTCTTGATTCAAAACAAAGTAGTATAGTAGATAAAAAGACAAAATCTAAAAAAGGATTTAGACCAATAAATAAGGTAGCAAGTGATGTGGAAAATGCAACAGGAGCACCTACTTTAGTTAATTTTAATACTCCAACTTCCGATAAAGATTCTCTTGATGAGTCATTATTGGCTAGAGCCGGTACAATGTCTAAGGAAGAGTTACTTGAACAGATGAACAATACTGGTGTAGAAGACGATACATTTAAAAAGAAAAAACGTTTTTCTAAGGGATTAATGATGGAGTTACCAGATGAAAAGAAATCTCTTAGAACTTGGTTAATTATCGCAGCTGTTATTTTAGTTATTATAATAGTTGGAGTTTATATTTTACCTTTATTTACAGATATTAATTACACAAAGTATGAGGATGAAAATTTTGTGATAAAATATAAAAAAGATTGGACTTATCAAGTTGATAAGACAACTAAAAAAGTAAATTTCTTATACAGAAACACAAGTGATAAAATAATTATTAATAAAATCTCTTCGTTTTCTGAAATGAATTTTAGAATTGAAACTGCTAATGATAAAAAAGTTTTATATAAAGCTTTTTATGATTCTTGGAAAAACACTAGTGGTGGTAAGCTGACAGGTGGATCTGAAACATTTATTGATTTAAAAGAAGACGATTCAATGTATGCTAAAATTGATTATGTTTTAGATAATAATAGTGGAATTGGGTCATTTTACGTAGTTGTATGTGAGAAATATGATTTAGTAATAGCATTTATGACTTATTGTGCAGAAAAAGATAAAGAGGTTTTTGAAGAGGAAGTTTTAGAATTTATTAATGGTATTGATTATGTTGGACTGACAGTTCAAGAAAAAACGCAACAAGAGTTTTTGACTTTTAAGGAAGGAAAAACCAAGACATATAATGCAGGAGAACTTATTAATTATGTGATGCCTGAAGCATGGGAACTTGATGGGATAAGGACTGCAGCTGTTTCCAATGAATATAATATTTTTCAATTTAAAGATAAATTTAGTTTATTAGAAGTTAAAGCATATGAAGGAAGATATACTTATGAGGGAATGAAGGATTCAGCACTTTCTAATTATGGAGCACTTAAGAGTGAATCGCAAATGACTATTAATGGAAAAGTATGGTATGTTTTAATTACTCCAGATTATTCAAGTGGTGGATATAATTATCATAATGAGCTTTATTTTACAATATCAACAGGAAATAAGTATATTTATTTTGTTCAGGCATACATCTTGAATGAAACTAGTAACGATAGTGTAAAAAGAAAATATTTTGATGATAGTATTAAGTATATTTTAGAAAAAATGACTTTGAATAATGTTAATCAATAAAAGACCAATTGGTCTTTTTTTAGTAATTGTTTAATTTTAAAATCTATACTATAATATGAGGTATGTGAGGAGAGAATTTTATGAAATTAGTAGTTAAATGCGATAGTGAACTATTAGAGTATTTATATGAAAATCTTGAGATGCCTAAAAAACGGGTTAAACAGTACTTAACACATGGAGCAGTATATGTTAATAATAATAGGGTAAAACAATACAATTATCATTTAGTTCCTGGGATGAATATTATGATTGATACCGATGGTAAGGGTAAGAAAACATTGCCATTTGAAATTTTATTTGAAGATGATCATATTATTGTAGTTAATAAACCAAGTGGTTTACTTACAATAGCGACAGCTAAAGAACGGGAAAGGACTTTATATCATATTGTAAGAGAATATTTAGTTAGTAAAGATAAGTTTGCGAAAGTATTTATTGTCCATCGTTTAGATAAAGATACAAGTGGTGTTGTGGTACTGGCAAAGGATGAGAAAACTAAGAATCAATTACAAGAAAATTGGGCAGAATATGTTTTATTACGTGAGTATGTGGCAGTTGTACATGGCCATTTAAAAGAGGATAGTGGTCGGATTGTTCAAAAATTAATGGAGACAAAAACAAATTTAGTTTATGTATCTAAAAATAATGAAGGTAAGGAAGCTATTACTAATTATAAAGTAATTAAGGAAAATGAAAATTATTCTTTAGTTGGTATAACGATTGAAACTGGTAGAAAAAATCAAATTAGAGTAGCTTTTCAAAGTTTAAGACATCCAATTGTTGGAGATAAAAAATATGGGGATACAAATGATCATGAAAGTAGACTTTATTTACATGCTAACAGATTAAAAATGTATTATCCAGTGTTAAAGAAAGATATATTATTTGAGACAGCTAATCCACAAGAGTTTAAGAAAATTATGAATTAATAAGTGAGGAATATATGAAAAAAATAATTGTTATTATAATTAGTGTAGTTCTTGTGCTTGGTGGTATTGTTTTTTGTGTTTATGATAATGTAAAATTAGATTCAGAACCTAATAAAAAAGAAGAGGTTTTAAGTGATGATTTATTTGGCAAGTATTATATAAAAGCAAATAAAAAATTAGAGACCATGTCCTTAGAAGAAAAGGTAGGACAGTTATTTTTAGCTAGATATGATGCATCTACTTCGATAGGGCAAATTAATGATTATTATGTGGGTGGTTTTGTTTTATTTGCTAAGGATTTTCAAAATCATACGAAAGAGTCAATAAAAGCAGAACTCATCCAAAGACAGGAACTTAGTAAAATTCCTCTTGCTTTAGCAGTTGATGAAGAAGGTGGATATGTTACAAGAGTTAGTCGATTTTCACAATTTAGAAGTGAGAAATTTCAGTCAAACAAAACATTATTTGAAACTGGAGGTTATAATCTAGTCAAGGCAAGTGAGGCGGAGAAAGCTGAATTATTACTTAGTTTAGGTCTTAATTTAAATTTAGCTCCTGTTGCTGATGTATCTATTAATAGTGATGATTATATATATATTAGAACCTTTGGTAGAGACGCTAAAGAAACAGCAACTTTTATATCAAATATAGTTAAATATAATGAAGAAGCTGGTATTTCTTCTTGTTTGAAACATTTTCCTGGATATGGGAATAATATAGATACTCATGGAGATATAGCTATTGATAATAGAAGTTATGAAAATTTTATTAATAATGATTTCTTGCCATTTAAAAGTGGTATAGAAGCAGGTGTACCAACAATACTTGTTTCACATAATGTAGTTCAGGCAATGGATAGTGAGTATCCAGCTTCATTAAGCAAAAAAGTTATTTCGGAACTTAGAAATACATTGAATTTTAGTGGAATTATTATAACTGATGATTTGGCAATGGGTGCTGTTTTAAAATATGTTGATGATAATATTTCGGCAACTTTAGCGATTAATGCGGGAAATGATCTGATTATTACATCAGATTTTGAGGCAATGTTTAATGAAGTATTAACGAGTATCAATAATGGAACAATAAAAATGGAAACTATTGATACAGCTGTTAGAAGAATAATTGCTTGGAAGTATGCTTATCATTTTTTTGAAGATTAATTTTGATTAACAAAAGTTTACACTTAGCGGTGTGGACTTTTTTTCTTTTTTAGAAATGATGATAGTTGGGTATGCTATAATTGTAGGTGATTAGAGGTGTTAACATGGAAACATTACAGACATTTAGCGATACAGGAAGACTTAGAAAAATTAATGAAGATTATGTGTTTTTTTGTAGACACCCAGAAGATGAAAAAGTAATACTTTTAATAGTGACTGATGGAATGGGCGGTAGAGAAGCAGGTGATGTTGCTGCTCAAGAAGTATCTGCAGCAATAGAAGCATGGTTTTATAAAGAAAATATTGATATTTTAAGAAATATTAGTGGCGTTAGTGAGATTTTAGATAAAGAAATTAAAAAAACAAATAAATATTTAATTGAAAAATATGGTAAAAATTATTTAGGAACAACACTTACTTTAGCAATTATTGGGAATAATGCAACTTTGTTTTATAATATAGGTGATTCTAGAGGATATATTTATAAAAATAAAAAATTATTACAAATAACAGAAGATGACTCTGGAGTTTGGGAATTTTATAAAAATGGGGTAGTTTCAAAAGATGATTTGAGATTCTTTCCTACAAATAATTTTATTACAGCTTGTGTTGGTTTAAGTGAAGAATTATGTGTTAGTAGAAGCTATATAGTACCAAATAATTATAAAATGATATTGTTATTTACTGATGGAGTTACGGATTTATTAGCAGATAGTGATATAAAGAAAATTATCGATACAAAAAAAGATAAAGATATTTTAAAAGAAATTATTTATGTGGCGGTATATAAAGATTTAAAACTACGCGTTCCAGCATATTTAAAAAGAAAATATAAAGCAAGATTTAGTGTTCCTGTATATGGAAGAGATAATGCGAGTGGAGTTATATATATAAAAGATTAATAAAATGTATAATTAATCTTTTTTTTGACATTATAATTGTAGGAGGGAAAATCATGAAAAAAAGATTAATAATATTACTTAGTATCTTTGGATTATTAGTTAGTGGATGTGGAAATAATAATACTCCAACTAATAAAGTAGAAGAATTTTTAGGTAAATATCAATCTATGGATAGTGAGGTTTTAACACAACTTGATAAAATTATTTCTGATGATACAAATATGAGTGATGATCAAAAGAAAGATTATCAGGCATTAATGGAAAAACAATATCAAAATCTATCTTACAAAGTAAAGGACGAAAAAATAGATGGTGATGAAGCAACTGTTGATGTAGAAATTGAAGTTTTTGATTACGCTAACTCTATTTTAGAATCTAAAAAATATTATAATGAACATCGTGATGAATTTGAAAGTGATGATTCATTTAATAATGATAAGGAAAATGAAAGTGATGAAGTTGTTGGTGGAGCCATTGATGATGTAGCAGAATTTATCGAGTATAAGATTAAACAATTGAAAGATGTTACTGATAAAGCTAAGTATGAAATCACTTTCCATTTAACTAAGAAAGATGGAGAATGGGTAGTAGAAGATATTAGTGATGAAGATAGATTAAAACTTCATGGTCTATACGAAGGATAAAAAGTTTGATAAAAAGAGAAAAATACTTTTATAGTATAAATATCTCTTTTTTTTTGGATAAAATTTTGATATACTTGATTATGATAAGAGGGTGTTTAATGTGCTAGGAACAATTACAGAAATTATTGACAATAATGTGTATATTAAATTGGCTTTTGATATTGCGCAACAACCAAATCTAGTAGGATTACATGTTGTATTTGAGGATGATAAAAGAAGTGTTGTAGGAGAAATTGCAAATATAAATCGTGAGCAGATGATAGTTAATATTGTAGGCGAGATAACAGATGGATCTTTTACTCCAGGTTCTAGTACAAAACCAGCATTTAAATCAAGACCTAGGTTGATTAAGGCGGAAGAGTTAGCAATTCTTTTTGGAGATTCTCAAACTAAAGTTGGGCAAACCAATTTTGGAACAAGTAAGGTTTATGAAAGATATAGAATCAATGTAGCAATTAACGAGTTTTTTAATGCCCACTTTGCAATTTTAGGAAATTCTGGTTCTGGAAAGAGTAGTGCTGTTGCTTCAATTTTACAAAAATTATTTATTAGTAGTCCAACACCTCCTATTAATGCAAATTTATTTTTCTTTGATGCCTATGGAGAGTATACAAATGCTTTTTCAAAATTACATGAGTATAATTCTTCGTTGAATTATAAATCTTATACAACTAATTTGGATAATCCAGAGTCAGAAATATTAAGGATTCCAATTTGGTTATTGGATGTTGATGATCTGGCTTTATTATTAGATGTTACAACTCCTATGCAATTGCCAATATTAGAAAAAACATTGAAGTTAGTTCCTATTCTTACGGGTAATGGGGAAAATGTTATAAGAAAGAAAAATGATATTATTGCAAGAGCATTACAAGATATTTTATTATCAGGTAGTGACTCAACGAAGATTCGAGATCAAGTAATTGGTGTTTTAACAAAATTTAATACGGCAACACTTAATTTAAATAGTCAAATTGTTCAACCCGGATATACTCGTACATTAAAACAATGTTTATATATAGATAAAACGGGTAAGATGCAGGAAATGGAACTTGTTGTAGAGTTTGTTCGGGGATATATTTTAGAAGAAAATACAGAGATTAGCCCTTATGAAATGAATTCGTTTTATTCACTTGAAGATTTGGAACAGGCTTTGGATTTTGCTTTAATTAGTGAAGGTATTCTAAAGAGTGATAAGGTATTTGATTACGCTAATATTATTAGTGTTAGATTACATACATTAGTGACTGGGGAAGCAAGAGAGTATTTTTCGTATCCTAGATATATAACAAGTGATGAATATATTGAAGATTTACTTCAAAGTAAGCAAACTGGCGGAAAATGTCAAATCGTTAATTTTAATATTAATTATATAGATGATCGTTTGGCGAAGGTAATAACTAAAATTTTATCTAGAATGTTATTTAAAAAAGCTAGTACCATTAAGCCACGTGGTAGTAGAGCATTTCATATTATTATTGAGGAAGCTCATCGTTATGTTCAACGTGATAGTGATGTTGAGTTACTAGGTTATAATATATTTGAACGAATTAGTAAAGAAGGAAGAAAATATGGAGTATTCTTAGGTCTTATTACGCAAAGACCTAGTGAGCTTTCCGATACTTGTGTTTCTCAATGTATGAATTTCTTAATTTTAAGGACATTACATCCGGTTGACTTGGAATATATTAGAACGATGATTCCTAATGTCTCTTCGGAAGTCGTTTTACAGTTAAAGAATTTAAAACCGGGTAATTGTATTGCCTTTGGTAGTGCATTCAAGGTTCCAACACAACTTTATATTGATTTACCAAATCCACAACCATTATCTAATAATGTTGATTTGGAGGATGTTTGGTATAGAAAAGTGCAAATAGAAAGTGTTGCGGGTCTTGCGGGAGGCTTTGGTTTTCCTGTTTCAGAGATGATGCCATCAATGGTTCAAGAACCTACACAAATGAATGCTCAACCACACCTGACCCCATTTGATTCAAGTGTTCAGGCACCGCAAGGTGGAATGTTTATTCAACAAAATACTCAAGAAATATTAACTGACTAAAATTTATCTTAATTTTAGTCTTTTTCTTTTTTATTATTTGTGTTAAAATTATAGTAATAATATATCAATATTAGGATGGAGGATAAGTTTTATGGCTTTAGATAAATTAAAAGGATTTTTTGTTGGTGAAGATAATGATGCACCTGAAGCAACTGGGGATGATGAATTTTATACTACTTCCAGAGAAGACTATCATATTCAAAATGGTGTTGCCGGAAGCAAAATGATGTTACTTGAACCTCGTGCTTATTCTGAGAGTCAACAAATAGCAGATTATTTAAAAAATCGTAGTGCTGTTGTTGTAAACTTAAAAAGAGTAACACCTGATCAAGCTAAGAGAATTGTTGATTTCTTGTATGGTACAATTTATGCAATTGGTGGAGATTTACAAAAATTAGGCGGAGGAATTTTCTTATGTACTCCAAATAATGTAAATGTTGAAGGAAAAATCAGTGATGATGGAACAAATGGTTCTACAAGCAAATCTTCACGCGGTAAAAAAAGTGAAAAAGAAAATGATGAGGATGATTTCTTTTAAAACAATTTAGGAATTTTTCTGAGGTGATTATATGAAAAAATTTAGTTATGAAGCTAATGGATATAGTCGTCGAGAAGTAAATCAGTTTATAAGTGATGTTATTGATCAAACAGAAGGTATTATTACAAAATGTAAGGCACAAAGTGCAGAACTGGAAAAATTACGTGGGGAGTTAGAACATTATAAAACTCTTGAAGATACTTTGAAAGTGGCGATTATTAAAGCAGAAGAAACCGGTGACAATATAAAGAGAATGGCTCGTGAAGAGAGTCAAATGATTGTTGTAGATGCTAAGAATAACGCAAGTAGAATAGTAAACGAAGCATTGCTTAGAGCTGAAAAAATAGAACATAGAGCAGATTTATTGGAAAATAATATGCGAATATTTAAAAGAAAGTTAAAATTAATTATGGAACAGCAAATGGCTGTTGTAGAAGAAATTGAAGTTTTAGAACTAGATCCTAAGTAATCTAGTTTTTTTGTTGCATTTTTAAGCGTTTTGTGTTATAATACGAGGCAAATTAAGAGGGCTTTAGGTGAATAATCGTGAGTATATATGGTGATACAAATAGAAAATTTTTCCGGTAATAATAGAGTTTTTTATGAGCGGGATTTATTTTATTTAAATAAAGGTTTTCATGCTAAAGTTTATAAAGCAAATTTTTCTGGTGAGAAAAGAGCTGTTAAGATATTTAATGCTGATTGTAAGAGTTCAGGTTTAAAAATTCAAACATATGAAGTAATGAAGAATTTAGGTTTAAAAAGAATTTTAAAAGCTTTGGAGATATTTTCTAAAAGACAAGATATTGATATATATAATTATGATGGATACATAATGCAACTCTTAGATGAAGATGCAAATCCTGATATTTTGAATTTTCCAACAGAATTATTATTAAGTGAGTTTGGTTTGATAGATGCTGATGCTATTTTGTTAGGTCAAAATAATATTATGATGAAAGATGTTAGTGCAAGAAATAGTATCATTACTACTGATCAACAATTATGGGTGACTGATACTGATTTTTTTGAAAGACTTTATGCTACTTCAGAAGATGAGATTATTAGTCATAATAGACAGAATGTTAGTATGTTATTAAGGCAATTAATTATGAGGGCTATTGATAAAGTTCCCGAAATTGATAATTATAATAATTTCTTATTAAAGCAGGATTTTGCCAAAAAGGTACCTTTTTCAAATGAAGGAATCGATGTGTTTGCAGAGATGTTTGAAAATACGGATAAACCTGTAGAATATTTTAAAAAACGTTGTTAAGGTTAATTTATATTTTAATAAATACTAAGAAAATGTTTGGGGGGTGATTAGAAATATGAGTAAGCTTGAAATTTGTAATCGAGAGTTTATCACTGATAAAAATAGATTAATTTCTGGTAAGGATTTAACTTATTTAAGCTCAGGAAATAATGGCGCTGTTTATAGACACAGTTTACCAACTGGAGATGAAGCAGTTAAAGTGTTTTTTGATGGTAGAAAAGCGCAAGGACTTAAGTATGATACATATAAGATAATGAAAGATTTAAAATTACAACGGCATTTGGGACCTCAAGAAGTTTTGTATAAACCTGATTATAGAAAGAAGAAAGATATAGAAGGATATACAATGCCAGTATTAGAGAAGAATATTAAAGCAAATATTTTATATTTCCCATCAAGCAAAGTATTAGAATCATTTTCTTTAATTGAAGGTGATGCGATAGAATGTGGTCAAAATAGTATTTTAATGAGGGATGTTTTTTGGCATAATACAATTTTGACTCCTAATGAGGAGATATGGTTATGTGATGTTGATTGGTATGAAAGACAAAGATTTCATTTACCTAGCAAAAGCAGAATAATTAAGTTAAATAAAAAAAGTGTTAATTTATTATTTCTTGGATTATTAATATCAGGAGTTTCATCAGCAGAGGAATTTTCTTTTATTGAACAGTCAAAGTTATCTAATGAATTACGAGAAAAGAATTATCAAATTTATGGATTCTTAGAAGGAATTGAAAATACTGATAAACCAATAGAGTATTTTAAAAAACGATGTCGTTAAGTATAAATTATGTTTTGGTAAATATTAGGAAAGATGTTTGGGGTGGTTAGAAATATGAGTAAGCTTGAAATTTGTAATAGAGAATTTATAACTAATAAAAATAGATTAATTTCCGGTAAAAACTTGATTTATTTAAGCTCTGGAAATAATGCCTCTGTTTATAAACACAATTTACCAACTGGGGATGAAGCTGTTAAAGTGTTTTTTGATGATAAAAAGACGAGCGGACTTAAGTATGATACTTATAAGTCAATGAGAAAATTGGAATTAGAGCGAATAGTGACATCTCAGGAGGCTTTGTATAAACCTGATTATAGAAAGAAGAAAGATATTGAAGGATATACGATGTCTTTATTAGATCAAGATAGTAAGGCTAATGTTTTATATTTTCCGTCAAGCAAAGTATTAGAATCATTTCATTTAATGGAAGAAGATGCAGTAGAATGTGGAAAGCATGGAATATTAATGGCGGATACTGGTTTACATAATGCAATTTTAACTTCTAATGAAGAAATATGGTTATGTGATATTGATTGGTATGAAAAAGTTAGATTTTGTTTTTCTGATAAAAAAAGAATAATTAGATTAAATAGACAAGGTGTTGATTCATTATTTATTAGTTTATTTATATCAGGAATCTCAGCGTCAAAAGATCTTTACGTTTTTGATAAAGAAAAACTGGCTGAAGAAGTTAATGAAGATTATCATGGATTCTTAGAAGAACTTGAAAAAGTTGATAAACCGATAGAGTATTTTAAAAAGATAAGTTATTAAGGTTGTTATTTTATAAATATTGATGAAAACGTTAGGGGGGAATTAGGTGAGTAAGCTTGAAATTTGTAATAGAAAGTTTATAACTAATAAGGATAGGTTAATTGTTGGTAAAGATTTAGTCTATTTAAGTGGTGGATGTAATGCAAAAGTATATAAGGGAGACTTTGCAGATGGAACTAAGGCAGTTAAAATATTTAAGAAAACAAATAGTTGTTTTAATTTAAATTGGCAATCATATGAAGCAATGAAAGACTTAGATTTAAAACGAACGTTAAATCCTCAAGAAACTTTATATAGTCCTGGTTATAGTGAACAAGAGAGAATAGAAGGATATGTAATGAAATTTTTAGACGAAGATCGTAAGATGGATTTTTTGCATTTTCCTTCAAATAAGTTACTTGAATCTTTTAGTTTAATGGAAGAAGATGCAATTTTACTTGGCGAGAACCTTGTTAGAATGAATGATGTTTCTAGCGATAATGTGATTTGTACTAAGAATAAAGAAATATGGGTATCGGATCCGAATTTTTTTAAATTGGGGCAATCTGATATGGTTGAGGGTAATAAAATACTAGTTGGAAGATTATGTCGTGATTTAATGTTAAATGCCATTTATGATTCGGGAGATTTCAGTGAACAAGAAAAAATTAAATTGAGGGAAGATTTGAAAGTTTATTTTGATCCTTGGAGGGATAAAATCAATAAATTCGTGAGAATGTTTGAAAATACAGATAAACCGATAGAATATTTTAAAAAGAGATTGCGATAGATTGATTTTTATGTTATATTAAATTGCGAAAGCAGGTGCGAAAGACGTAATATTTTGAAATAAGTAGAGAGCTCATGGTTGGTGAAAATGAGTTAGGAAGAAATATTAAGATCACTTTCAAGTGCTATTTATGGATAAGATAAATACGGTAACGCGTTATAGTAATTGAGATAGAATTTGTTTCTATAAATTAAGGTGGTACCGCGAACTATTCGTCCTTATTGGATGAATAGTTTTTTTATTTAGGTTAAGGAGGGAAACTATGAAGTTTGAAAAATTAGAAAATGGTAAAGTCGATGAAGTAGAAAGTAAGATATCTGAAAGTTGGAAAAAACAAGATATTTTACAAAGATGTATTGATACTAGAAAAGATGGTGAGAAATGGGTTTTCTATGATGGACCAATTTATGCTAATGCGAAACCTGGAATTCACCATGTTTTTGCAAAAACTATTAAAGATGCATTCTGTAAGTATAAGACAATGCAAGGATATAAGGTTTTAAGAAAGATCGGACTTGATACACATGGATTACCAATTGAAGTTAATGTTGAAAAGAAATTAGGCTTTAAAAATAAGTCTGATATTGAAAAATTTGGTATTGAAAATTTCTGTCATGAATGTAATAATGAAACAGCTACAAATATTGATGAAGTTAAACATGTTACCGATATGATGGGACAATTCATTGATTGTGAACATCCATATGTTACTTGTGATAATGAATTTATTGAAAGTGAATGGTGGATTATTAAAGAAATGGATAAAAAAGGATTAATCTATCATGGTAATAAAGTATTACCTTATTGTCCACGTTGTGGAACAGAACTTTCATCAAATGAAGTTGCTCAAGGATATCAATCAGATTCTGTTAATACAGTTATTGTTCCATTTAAGAAAAAAGATGAAGATGTTTATTTCTTAGTATGGACCACTACTCCTTGGACGTTAATGGCAAATGTTGCTTTATGTGTTAATCCAGAGTTAACTTATGTAAAAGTTGAATCTATGGGATATAAGTTTATTTTAGCGGAGACGTTACTTGAAAAAGTAGTAGGAGAAGAAGCTAAGGTATTAGAAACATATAAGGGTAGTGACTTAGTTGGTATTAAGTATGAACAATTAATGCCATTTGTAGAAGTAGAAGGAAAAGCCTTTGAAGTAATAGCTGATAGTTATGTTACTGCTGAAGATGGTACGGGTATTGTTCATATTGCCCCAGCTTATGGTGATGATGATAATAAGGTTTGTCAAGCTAATGGTGTTGCTTTTGTTAATCCGGTTGGTAAAGATGGATGTTATACAACAGGTCCTTGGGAAGGCAGATTGGTAACAGATAGTGATCTTGAGATTGAAATTATTAAATGGTTAAAAGAGAATGATAAACTATTTAAAAAGATTAAATTAGTTCATGATTATCCACATTGTTGGAGATGTAAATCACCACTTATTTATTATTCTAAACCAGCTTGGTATGTTAAAACAACTGCTGTTAAAGATGCCATTATTAAAGCAAATGAAAAAATTCATTGGTATCCAGAGTTCGTTGGTACAAAAAGATTTGCTAATTGGTTAGATAATATGGTTGATTGGGGAATTTCTAGAAATAGATATTGGGGTTGCCCAATGCCTATTTGGACTTGTGAATGTGGTCATAAGCATGTTGTTGGTTCAATAAATGAATTACAAGAAAGCATTGTAGAAGATGTTGATGTTAAAAAAATGGAATTACATAGACCATATGTCGATGATTTACATATTAAATGTCCAGAATGTGGTAAATTGATGGAGAGAGTCAAAGATGTAATGGATGTTTGGTTTGATAGTGGTTCTATGCCTTATGCTCAATTTCATTATCCTTTCGAAAATAAAGAATTATTTGAAGAACAGTTCCCAGCGGACTTTATTGCTGAAGGAGTTGATCAAACTCGTGGCTGGTTCTATGTATTATTAGTTATTTCAACAATTATTTCTGGAGAAAGTAGTTTTAAGAATGTTGTTGTAAATGATATGATGCTAGATAAAAATGGTAAAAAGATGAGTAAATCTACAGGTAATATTATCGATCCTATTGAGATAATGAAAAAATATGGGGCAGATACAATTAGATTCTATATGTTATATGTATCACCTGTATGGACTCCTTTAAAGTTTAGTGAAGAAGGAGTAAAAGAAGTTTATTCTAAATATACTTCAACATTTAAAAATTCATATTCATTCTTTGAAATGTATGCTAATGCTGATAATATTGATCCAAGAAAATATTCTATTCCTGTAGAAAATAGAGAATTAATAGATAGATGGTTACTTTCTAAATTAAATAAATTAGTAAGAGATGTTAATCTAGCTTATCAAGAGTATGATTTGAATAAAGTAGCTAAATTAGTGGTTCCATTCTTAAATGATGATTTATCTAATTGGTATATTAGAAGTAACAGAAGAAGATTCTGGGATAGTGAATTAACTGAAAGTAAAAAGGCAGTTTATTTAACAATGTATGAAGCGCTTGTTACTTTATGTAAGTTATGTGCTCCAATGACACCATTCATGACAGAAGAAATTTATCAGAAATTAACAGGAGAAGAATCTGTTCATTTAGCAGAATTCCCTGTTGAAGATACGGCTTTAATTAATGAACTTGTTGAAGAGAGAATGGACTTAGTTAGGGATGTTTGTTCACTTGGTAGATTTGCTAGAGAAGAAGTTAATATTAAGGTTAGACAACCAATTAATAGTTTAATTCTTACTTTAAGTGATAAATTAATTATTGGTGATTTAATCGATGTTATTAAAGAAGAATTAAATGTAAAAGAAGTATTATTTAAAGAAGATATGAGTGAATACTTAGAGTATGTTGTTAAACCTAACTTTAAAGTACTTGGTAAAGCCTTAGGAGCTAGAATTAAGGAATTACAAGGAATGCTTGCTAATGCAACAAGTGAAGATGTTAATAAAATTAATAATGGTGGTTTAATGGTTTCATTAGGTGGAGATGATTTTACAATTACACCTGATATGGTAATCATGGAAGTTAAGCAAAAAGAGGGTTTTGCATCAGCAAGTAATAATAGAACTTGTGTTGTTCTTGAGACAGAACTTACTGATGAATTAATATTAGAAGGACTTGCAAGAGAGTTTGTACGTAAAGTACAAAGCTTAAGAAAGGATGCAGACTTTATAATTACTGATCATATTAATGTTTACTATAATGGAACTGAGGCAATCGATAAGATGCTTGAAGTTTATAAAGATTATGTTATGGGTGAAGTACTTGGAGAAAAACTTATAAAAGATGAATCTTTAGAAGATTATAGTGAAATGAATGATGAGAAGGCTGCTATTAAAGTAGAAAGAATTTAAATTTTAAGAATGCTAAATTTTAGCATTCTTTTTGTTTGTAGTAATGCTCTTTTTATAGTAGAATAAAAGTAAGATAAAAATAATTATTGTGAAGGAGAAGAATATGAGGGATCCAGAATTTATACAATTAAGGAATAGGTTTTTATTAGGAGTAGGTATTTCATTATGTTTGGCTGTGCCATTAGTTATATTTTTATATAAATCTTATATGGGTTCAAGTGTGTTAAATAAAATTGATAAAAAGGAAGATATGGTTTTATTAATTACTAGTAATGATTGTGATAAATGTAAAAGTGTTGCAAATATTTTGGATGATAGGGATGTGAAGTTTTCTAAAATGAATGCGGATACTACTAAAGATAGTCAAACAGTGATGGAAAAGTTAGAAATTACTAATACAAGAGAAGTTTATCCCATTGTTGTTTATGTAAAGAGTGGGAAAATGGTGGCTAATTTATATGTTGAGAACAACGAAGGAGAAGTAGTTGAATTTTTAAAGTTTCATAAAATTGTAAAATAGTGTTTGAAGATTGTTTTTTGAAAGTATTTGAGATATAATTTATTTAGCATAAGGAGTAAAGTTATGGGAAAGTTTGTGGCATTAATTACTGGTAGTAATCGTGGAATTGGTAAAGCTTGTGCCTTGGAATTTGCTAAAGCTGGTGGAGATGTTGTTATTAATTATTGTCATCATGAAGAAGAGGCTAAAGAAGTCCAGAAGTATATTGAAGAAAACTATGATGTTGAATGTATGATAATTGGTTGCGATATTTCTGTAGAAGATGAAGTGGAAACTATGGTTAATGAGATAATTGATAGGTTTGGAACGATAGATATACTTGTAAATAATGCTAGTGTGTGTCGCGATAGTTTATTTTTAGATAAGTCTGTTAAGGCCTTTAAACGAATTTTAGATGTTAACTTAATAGGAACATATTTATGTAGTAAATATGTGGGAAAAGTTATGTTAGAAAAGAAATGTGGTAGAATAATTAATATTGCATCAACTAATGCCATCGATACATATTATCCTGAAAGTTGTGATTATGATGCTTCAAAAGCAGGTGTTATTTCACTTACGCATAATATGGCAAGAGAGTTTGCTCCAAATATTTTAGTTAATTGTGTTTGCCCTGGATGGGTAAAGACTGATATGAGTAAGGGGTTGTCAATTGAACAAATAAATGAAGAAAGAAAGAGTATTTTAGTAGGAAGATTTGCGGAAGCAGAAGAGATTGCTAAAGTAGTTTGCTTTTTAGCTAGTTCAAAAGCTAGTTATATAAATGATTCGGTTATTAGAGTTGATGGCGGAAAATATAATGGATAGAAAAGATGGGAGGTATAAAAGTTATGTATCAAATGTTAGATTTGTCAGATGAAGTTATAGAACTTGTTAATGATTGTGAAGATGAATGTAGAGATGAATTTAAGAGAATTGATGATATGTGTATGTGTAACAGTTTGAAAGTCTTATCAAGTTTTCATAAAAATAGTATTTCAGAGTCACATTTTAATTCTACGACGGGTTATGGATATAATGATATTGGTAGAGAAGCTATAGAGAAGGTTTTTAAAGATGTCCTTGGGGCAGAAGATGCAATTGTTAGAAATCAATTTGTATCAGGAAGTCATGCTTTAAATGTATGTTTCTTTTCATTGCTTAGACCGGGAGATTTATTGCTTAGTATAAGTGGTAAACCATATGATACTTTGGATGAAGTAATAGGAATAAAGGAAAATCCTAGTTCCTTAAAAAGTTTTGGAGTTAAGTATGATCAAATTGATTTAATTGATGATGATTTTGACTACGATAAAATAAAAGAATATATTTCTATGCATAAAGTTAAAGTAGTAGAAATTCAAAGAAGTAAAGGGTATTCAACAAGAAAGAGTTTGAGTATTGAAAAACTTGAAAAAGTTATTAAATTGATTAAGCAAATCGATGGTGAAGTAATTATAATGGTTGATAATTGTTATTGTGAACTTGTAAGTGATAGGGAGCCGGTTCAAGTTGGAGCTGATGTTATGGTTGGTTCTTTAATTAAAAACCTAGGTGGGGGAATTGCTCCTAATGGCGCTTATATCGCTGGTAGATCTGATTTGATTGATCTATGTGGGGAAAGACTTACTTTACCTGGAGAAGGTAGAGAGGTTGGACCAACGCTTGGAATTAACAGACAGATTTTACAAGGAATTTATATGGCACCTAGTGTGGTAGCTGCTTCTTTAAAAACAGCCGTTCTTACAAGTAAAGTAATGGAAAAGTTAGGTTATGAAGTTGAGCCTAAGTATAATGCTGAACGGGTTGACATAGTTCAGAATATTATATTTAGAGATCCAGATAAATTAATAGAGTTTACTAGAGGTATTCAACAAGCATCAGCAATTGATTCTAATGCAATAGTTGAAGCGTCAGATATGCCTGGTTATGATGATAAAATAATTATGGCGAGTGGGTCATTTACACAAGGTTCTTCAATAGAACTTTCCTGTGATGGTCCAATTAGAGAACCATATATTGGATATATGCAAGGGTCACTTACATATCCTTATGGTAAGTTAGGTTTGATGAAAGCAGTCGAAAGGTTGCTTCATAAATAGAAGTAGGAAGGAGAGAGAAAAATGAGTAATTATGGTTATGATTCATATTATAATAGTGGAGATTTTGGGTCAGCTATGGGAACAATGGTAGGAGCAATATTAGTTGTTTGGCTAATAGTTATGGCTATTGTGCTTGCAGTTGCAATTTGTACTATTATAGGTCAATGGAAAGCTTTTAAGAAAGCTGGAAAAGGTGGATGGGAGGCAATTATTCCTGTTTACAGCCAAGTAGTAGCATGTCAAATTGCTGGAGTTAATGCTTGGTGGATTCTAATTGTATTTGTTGGAAGTATGGTTTTAGGACTTATCCCAGTTATTGGACCGATAGCTTCATCTGTTGTATCAATTTATTTTACAATTTTACTAAATGTAAGTATTGCGAGAAGTTTTGGTAAGAGTGATGGATTTGCTGCTGGTTTAATTTTCTTAGCACCAGTTTTCTGGTTAATGTTAGGTTCTAAAAATACTCAATATGTTGGAGCAAAGCCAATGAAGGATATTCTTTTCGATAACATTGGAAACAATAACAACAATAATATGAACAATATGAATAACATGAGCAACATGAATAATATGAACAACATGAATAATATGAACGATATGAATAATATGAATAATATGAATTCTGGTGTTCAAGTTGCACCTACACCTGCTGCTGCACCTGCACAAACAGTAGCAACAGCAAAATTCTGTACAGCATGTGGATATAAAATGGAAAATAATGAACGTTTTTGTCCAGGTTGCGGTAAAGAAGTTCAATAAGAATAG
>CAZTRE010000017.1:0-24564 GCA_964616405.1 uncultured Mycoplasma sp.
TAAAATGTTCTTTTTATTTTAGGTATTTGAAACAAGTGGTTGTGTAGTATTTGATTCTGGTGGTGTAGGTAATGATATATTTTCTTCAGCAATTCTTATGCCGGGATCATTTAATACTTCGGCTCCTGTTGCCATTTCTTGAGTTTCTTCAGAGACACTAGGTAATACAGAAAGGGACTGAACTGTAGGAATTGGAGCTTCAACCGGGTGTTCATTTACGACGATTGGAGATGCAAGCGGTTGTTGCAACTCAGAAGCCATGGCAGTAGGATTGGAAATTTTATCAAAAGATGGTGGTGTTAAATCATTTTTAGTTGAATTATTTGCTTCTATAGTGCTTGGTGGGGTTATTTGCTCAACTGCTGTAGGTGTAGGGGCTGTTACGACATCTTGAATGCCGTTTGCTTGATTGATATCTGTTGTTGGAATTGCATCATCTAAATTTTCAGAAGTTATTTTATATTCTTCTTGGATTGAATTTGATTCTTGAGGCTGAACTGCTGGCTTTTCTTCAAGAGAAACTTCTACTTGTTGCTTTATAGGCGGGATGCTTGGCTCACCATCTGGCATGACTATTTTATAACCAATTGGTTCCTTTGCTTTTTCTGTTTCTAGTTTAATTGTAGGAGCAAGTGGTGGAATAGCTTGAATGTTTTCTATTGTTGGTGAGGGAACTAGGGCAACCGGTTTTTGTGCTATAGTGTTTTTAGTTAATTGTTTTGAATTAGGGGTTGAAATTTTTTCATCTTGTGAAACTTTTGCATCATCTAGATGTTCAATTACTAAATTTGTTGTTTGTTCTTGAACGGGTTCTGTTGTTTGATTATTTTTAGTTGTTTCTTTTGATTCATCATTAAACTTTGGTATTTTTATTTCTTGATTATTTTCTTTTAAAAGATCATTGCCAGTTGGAATATTAATAGTTTGTTCTTCCTTATTTTGCTCTTCGATTGTTTCGGCAATTTCTTCAGCATAAATCTCTTCGTCTTCGTTTTCAATTTCAATGGTACGATAGACTTCTTCAAAACTGGTTTTACCATCTAAAACTTTTATTAGGGCATCTTGTAACATAGAAATTGTGTTGCCGGTATAGATCATTTTAGCAAAATCTTCTTTGTGCATGTCGTCATCATTTAAAGCATTTCTGACGTGTTCATCTAATTCTAGTACTTCATGGAAAGCAAGGCGTCCACGATAACCTTTACGACAATGCTCACATCCTTTAGGATTGGCATCCCAAAGCATGGAGATATCTTGATGTAAGAATTTACTATAAACTTTTTTTTCATATGGAGTCGCTTCTCTTTGATAGCGACAATTAGGACATAATTGTTTTGCTAGACGTTGAGAAATGATTCCGGTTAAGGCAGTTGACAATAAATAACGCTCTACATCCATATCTAATAAACGTTCAACAGTAGCTAAGGCATTGTTTGTATGCAATGTTGACATGACTAAGTGCCCTGTAATAGAAGCTCTTACAGCAATTTGAGCTGTTTCTGAATCACGAATTTCTCCAATAAGAATAACGTTTGGATCTTCACGAAGAATAGAACGAAGGGCTGCTGCAAAGGTCATACCGATTTCAGAATTAACTTGAACTTGATTTATCCCCTCAATGTTCATTTCGACGGGGTCTTCGACAGTAATTATATTTACTTCAGGTTTGTTTAGTCCGGATAACATGGAATAAGTTGTTGTTGATTTACCGGAACCTGTAGCTCCAGTTACCAAAATAATTCCATTTGGGACACCCATCATGCGTTTTATTTTTTCTAGATTTTTAGGATGAAAACCTAAAGTTTCAATTCCTTGTAGGCTTCGCGTATAATCTAAGATACGAACAACAATTTTTTCGCCTTGGTTTGTTGGAAGACAAGCAACACGCATATCTAAATATTGTTTGCCAAATTCTCCCTTAATGGCTCCGTCTTGCGGAAGCCTTGTTTCGGTAATGTTCATATTAGCTAAAAGCTTAATACGGGTAGTTAAATTTCTTTCATAGGCTTTTGGTATAAAAGTATAGTCTTGACAGTCTCCATCAATTCTAAATCGAACCATCAATCCGTCTTCACGTGGATCGAAATGAATATCAGAAGCTTTGTTTTTTGCGGCTGCGATTATTATATAATCGGCAACTTGAGTTATAGGCGTTTTGGCAAAATCAAAGGAAACCATAAAACTTTCGGCACCGTTTGATACTCGCTTTACATCAAATTGAACCATCATTTCAACCCCTTTTGTCTACTTTACTATGGTAATTTACTATAATTTATTATATAATAATTTTGTTATAATAGCAAGGAGGATTTATGAAAAACAAGAAATTAAATAGTAGTGGATTTGTTCTGGTTGAAACGCTGGTTGTATCAGTGTTTGTCGTGTCTATTTTTTCTATTTTATATAATAATTTCTATCCTTTAATCGGTGAATATGAAAAAAGAGAAGTTTATGATGAAGTTGATGCGAAATATGCAACATATTGGATAAAAAGAATGATCCAGGATCCGGATGTTTACTTTACTAGAGAAAATTTAAATGCTTTAAAAGATGATGATACAAGTAATGGCTATTTTAAATTTGATTGTAATTATTTAGATTCTAGGCCTGTTAAGAAAAAAACTTGTGAGCGAATTATAAAGGCATCACAAGTTAGGATGACTAATAATACGCCACACATATATATTACAACTTATAATTTAAAAGATTTTAAGGAGAAAATTGAAACTAAATCTAATGATTTTTCAGGAGGAATGCATAGATACGTTGATTCTTTACCAGAGTACACGACAGATTCGTTAAATGGGGCTAATTATCGGGTTATTGTTGAGTTTCATCGAACCAGAGATGAGAATGATTATTTGGCATATGCGACTTTTGAGGTGAAAAAATAATGAAGAAAGTTAAAAAATTAAATAGTAAAGGCATGACTGCGGTTGAAGTGCTTGTTTGTTTTATTATGGTTGTAGTTATTACTGTTTCGATGTATACAACTGTTTCTACATATAAAAATAAACAACAGATTGAGGCATTCAAAGAAGAAATATATACATATAAAAACTTATTATCAAAAGATATTAATGATGATTTGATAAAAAAAGGTTTAGTTGATGCGAAAATTATTGAAGAAGTAGTAGATGAACAAGGATCTAAACATGTAGTTGATATGTATTTAAGAGATGGTAGTGTTAAGAGATTAAAAGTTGAAAGCAGGAAAGCTTATGATTATTTATATGATCCTGATTTAGATAGTGAACTTCCAGCATCTAAAGATCAAGATGATTATTTTATGATTAGTTATGGGACGCTGGGAGATAATGGGGACGAAAGTAAATTAACGGATTTTCCAATTCCAGATTTAGGAGAAAGCAAAAATCCTAATGATAAAGTTATTAAGGATTTACGTATTAATAATGTTTCGATGGAAATTGTTGATGGAGTATTGATTATATATATAGGTTTTTATCACCCCGATCTTGGAACGAGATTCGCAATTAATATTATTTGCCCATTTAATTATTAGATTGTAAGCAAGAGAAAAGAAAAAATTATTAAGGCAAATGTTGTAGAGACAACTCTTCCTAAGATAAATGGTTTATATGGTAAATTGGCATCTGAAAGGATGCTTTTTATTTGAATATGTATACTGATACTACCAAAAGAGATGAATAATAAAATTAAATAGGCCGATAAGATATCATTTGTTAGGATAGTAGTTGAAAAGATTCCTTTGGTGAGATCAAAGATGCCATTTATAAGGACAAATACAAGGGGAGTTGTTTTGATACTGTTAGTAATTAAAAGGGTTATAAGATAGAAAAATAATGACGTTCCATATATTAAAAGTTGAACTTTCATTGATGATGTAATTGCTTGACTTAGTGCTTTAGAAAATGGAAGTTCAGGTGTTTTTGGCAGAGTAGTTGAGGTAGATTTTTTATAAAAAATAAGAAATGTTAAAATGTTGGAGGCGATTATTGCGATAATGATAAAGTGTGGTAAATGTTTTGATGATAATATTGCGGCGACGGGTCCTAAAATGAAGAGAAAATTAGGAAAATGGGTAAAAGTTAATAAAGATGTAGCTACATCTTTAGAAAGATAATTTTTGGAGTAGAGATCTGATATGTATTTAGGACCACTAGGAAAGCCACAAAAAAGGCTCATCAGAACAATGTATAGTGATGATGAGTTTTTTTTGGTTATATATGAAATACTTTCAATTAGTTTATAATTAATTAATAGCGAAGATAATGTTAATAAAAGAAAGCTAGTTGGAAAAAGTTTAGTTAAAAATAAATTGGTATAGTCTAGGATACCATTAGTAATTAAAGTAGAATTGATTAGACAAAGTGTCAATATAGTGAGCAGAAAAAATAATATTATAGTTGTTTGATAATTTTTTTTCATAATTCTCCATTTCTTTGTTATAATTAATCAGAGGGTGATTTTATGTTAAAAAGAATAAAAAAGTTTTTCAATACCATTTTTGAATTTATAGTTGATGAATATAAATTTTTGCTTTTTTTGGCTGTTTTTTATATAGTATGCACTTGGCCAGTTAATTATTATATTATAATTGGCGGAGGAATAAGTGATGTTAAGGAAAGAGTGGAAGTAACTGATGGTTATAAGAGTAAAGGTAGTTTTAATTTATCTTATGTATCTGAACTAAAGGGAACGACTTTGTCTTATTTACTTAGTTATGTTATTCCTAGTTGGGAAAAGGAAAGTATGAATGATTATAAATATTCGGAGACTGAGGATTATAAAGACATTGAGTTTAGAGGAAATATTGATTTAACTAGTACTAATAATAATGCAATAAAGGTTGCTTTTGATTTGGCTAATAAGGATTATGAAGAGGTTTCTTCAAAAATTTATGTTATTGCATTATTTGATGAATTTAAAACTAATTTTAAAATTGGAGATGAATTAATTAGTGTTGATGGACAAGCCTTTAAAACGGTGGAGGAATATTCTAAGTACATTCAAAAGTTCCAAAGAGACGATACTATTAAGGTAAAAGTTTTACGGGATGGAATGGAGAAAGAATTTACATGTGTGTTGTATGACGCGGAAGATAGAAAAATCTTGGGAGTAGCATTACAAGTTGTAAGGGAATATGAAACAGATCCAGAAGTAAGTATTTCTTTTAAAAGCTCTGAGTCTGGACCTTCTGGTGGTTTAATTACAACACTAGAAATTTATAATCGTTTGGTTAAAGAAGATATAACTCATGGGTTAAATATTGCCGGTACTGGATCAGTTGATGTTAATGGTAAGGTTGGAATAATTGGTGGAGTTCGTTATAAATTAATTGGTGCTGATGCGGGAGATGCTGATATATTTTTTGTGCCAAATGGAGAAAATTATAAAGAAGCTATGAAAGTTAAGAAAGAAAAAAATCTTGATTTAAAAGTAGTTGGAGTTTCTACAGTTGAAGAGGCTATTAATTATTTAAATAATATAGAAGCACAATAATTTTAGTTGTTGGTTTATATAAATAGTTAATATTATTTATTGTTTGATAGTGAAAAAGTCTGATTTAAAGACGGATTATGCAACTAGTTAGTTGATAGAGAAAGCAAAATGCTTTCTTTTTTCTTTGATATTACTTCTTATAAAAGTATTATGAAAGAAAAAATAGAATAAGATTTTAAAAAAATTACGCTATATTCTTAATATGTGTTAGTTCGACATCAAGATTTATTATGATTTTGATATAGAAAGGAGATATTAGAAGATAGAAAAGAGACAATAATAGGAAGTATAAGGGATGTGATATAAGCCAGTAATTAAAATAAATACATAATTTTTGTTATATGATTGATAAGTAATACAATATGTTTTGATCATTTGATTTGCTTTGAGGTTGATGAGGAAATTATTCCTTTGACATTAGCGATAGAAGATACGCAAGTTTTTTGATTAATCAAGGAAAATATTATAATAAAATGTATTAAAATATTTTACATGATTTTAAAACACCTCTCATTGTTATAAAATTTTATGTTGAAGCTGTTGAAAATGTTTTATGTTATTAATCGGTAAGCGAATAAATTGAAATAAAAAGCACAATTACTTCTTTACCTGAATAGACTTGATTATGTAAATAATGTCAAAGAAAAGTTGTATTATTTATTATAGAAAGAAATCCTATTTAGAATTTCTTTTTTTATTTGCAGAATATTGTTCTTTGCTTTATAATAGTTATGGAAATGATAGGATGGTGTTGTAGTATATGGCAAGTGTGAAAAATAAAAAGTTAAACTTTGTGATATCATTTTTTATGTTGACAATAGGTACAATGTTAGCGGCAATAGCCTTAGAATGTTTTTTATTACCTAATACAGTTTTAGATGGTGGAATAAATGGCATTTCAATAATTATTTCTAAATTATTTGATATGCCACTTAGCGTTTTGGTAATTGTACTTAATATTCCATTTGTGTATATTGGATATAAACATTTAGGTAAGGATTTTTTATTTAGAACTATTTATGCAATTATAGCTTTTTCGTTGTTTTTGGAATTATTTGCAGAAATGGGCAGTTTTACGGAAGAAATCTTATTGACAACTGTGTTTGGAGGAATGATTTTAGGAGTTGGAGTAGGTCTTATAATTAGATTTGGTGGTTGTATTGATGGAACTGAGTCTTTAGCAATGGTTATTTCTAAAAAAACAAATCTCTCAGTTGGACAAATTGTTTTAATGTTTAACTTAGTTATTTATACAGCAGCGGGATTTATATTTGGGTTTGATCGGGCAATGTATTCACTACTTACTTATATTATTACATTTAAGGTAATTGATACGGTTAGTGAGGGCTTAGAACAAGCGAAGGCTGCTCTTATTATTACGTCTAGAGGAACAAAGTTATCAAAGGAAATTTATGAGAAAATGGGTAGAACTACGACAACGATTAAAGGTAAAGGCTTGATTAGCGGAGATAAAGAGGTTTTATATTGTGTATTAACAAGAATTGAAATATTTGAATTAAGACATTTAGTTGAAAAAATGGATGAAAGCGCATTTGTGACGATCTTAGATGTTTCAGATATTATTGGCAATCATATTAAATCTTCTAATAAATTGAGAAAATACAGTGATAATTTTGAGGATAAAGCGTAATGAATAATTATGAAATCAATTTTTAGGCTTTATTTTTCATGTGGGATATGTTAGAATAATAAACGATTTATAAAAAAAGGAAGTATGCAGTTATGGAAAAAAAGAAATTTAGTGAATATAGTATAGAAGAGAAAAAAGCTTTATTAAGACATTGGTGGCATTATTATGGGAAAGAAATTTATACTTTTGCTGAAAAAGAAAAAATTGATAGTTTAATTGATGAAAATTACGATCTAATAAAAGATGCCGCTGTTTTTTCATTCATGTTTAGTACTGGAAATAATACACAACTTCTTCATGCGATAAGACATGGCGAAGCAGTTGCATATTTAAATGGTGTTCTAGAAACTTTAGCTGATGTGGGATTAAAACAAAAGAGAGAAGAGACAGAAGAAAAACTTATTGATGAACTTGTTCATACTTATAATAATCCAGAACCGGATGTTCCATTATCTGTTGAAGAATTTATGGAGCAAATAAAAAATCTTTATACGGAATTTGGATATGATTCTGAATTAACTGTTGAAAACGTGGAAAAATTATTTGAAAAGTGTGTGCTTGGTAAAGATGAAATAAAGGATGGTGTACCAACTGAGGAAGCTTCTTTTGGGGTTGGAGTTAACACCGTAGCTTTATTTAATACTGAAAGACTAAATCATAATAAAACTGTAATTAATAAAATGTTAAATCAAGTAATGAATATTGATAAAGGAGTATATTTTGCTAACTTTGGTAGAACTTTCGATGACGTTATTTGGACGTCTGATCAAGTAACGATGGATCATTTAGTTTCTATGGGTCTTGCTACAGGACTACTAGGTGTACCTAAAACTGTTCCTAGTGTATTATGGGAATCAAATTTAAATGGAACAGCATTTTTTGTTAAGAATAACGAAAATGTTAATAGTGAAGTTAGGGGGATTAAACCAGAATCTTTTCCTTCCGTCATTTTGAAGTTACAAAATGAATTTGTTGGTGTTGGACAAACTAAACCTGGTGCTTTTCAGAAAGTTAAAATTGATAATGATAAAAAGTAAAAGAACTATTTAAAGACAGAAATAGTTCTTTTTTTAATATTTATAAAAGATATGTTAAGAGTAAAAAAATATGCGAAAGTTTTAGACATTATATATAAAAACATTTATAATTTTATTATGGAATATAGAAAGTATGAGGGGAAGATTATGAAAGACTTGGTAGAGATTTTAATTAATAAAGGGATAACAATTGCGACAATGGAATCTTGCACTGGCGGAGGTGTTGCAAATAGTATAACTAATGTTGAGGGAGCTAGCGAGATACTTAAATTTAGTGCGGTAACTTATTCAAATGAGTATAAAATTAAGATGGGAGTAAATCCAAAAGTTATTGATAAATACAGTGTATATAGTCATGAAACAGCAAATGAGATGAGTAAAAATATTTCAAAGTTTGCAGAAAGCAATCTAGGAGTTGGTATTACTGGTAAACTTAATCGAGTTGATGTAAATAATCCGTATGGTGAAGATAATGTGGTGTTTATTAGTATTTATGATAGTAGGGTTGATAAGTATTATAATTCAAAAGTTGAAGCAGTATTGGGAACTAGACAAGAAAACAAAGAATTAGTGATAAAAAAGATAGTTGAAATGATTTTAGAGTTGGTTAAATAAAATTATTATATTCAATGAGACTTTGATTTAATTCAAAACATCAAGAGATGTAAACATTACAAATTTGGTGTAAAGAATTGTCGAACCCTCCACCCACCACTTGACGTGGGGGGGGGGGTGTTATCATAAAAACATAGATAGTAATGTTCTTGCTATCAAGAAGTTAATTTGTAAGGTAAGGAGAGTAAAAAATGAGTGAACAAGAAAAAAATAATGATTTAAATGTACAAGATGTTAATATGCGGAAGAAAAACGTTCAAAAAATGAACAATCAAGAAAGTAGTGCTAATTCACAAATGGCACAAAATAATACAAATATTGCATCAAACAATAATGGTAATAAAACTGGAAATAAGAAAAACTTAATTGTATTTGTTTGTACAATTGTAGGTATGGCATTGGTTATAGGAATAGGAGCGCTTATTACTATATTAAATTCACCAACAATTCATATAGAAAATGATGAAGAACAGACTGAAGTAGGAGATAAAAAAGATACTAAACACGATTGGTATACACCAAAAGTTAGTGATAAAAAAGTAGATATCTATTATAGTGATAGTAACGCTTGGTATGGCGCTGTAGGAGCACATTTTTCTTTTAAAAATGAGGCGGGTTCTATTTTATCATCAACATATTATTGTAAAAATGATTGCGAAGGAAAATATATTGATGAAAAAGGTTATGCAATAATTAAGGAAGAAAATGATACTAATAGTAATTATACTTTTTATGACTTTGCGAATAACAAAGCTATAAGATTAGATTATAGTGGTAGTTATGATTATTGGCCTCTTATAGTTGAAAAAAATAATAAAATATATGGAATTATATTTAGGTATTATAAAAGCGCACAATATATTCCTGTTATTGGGGGCCAAATTGGGTTTGTTAAGTGTCGATATGAGACTGGATTGCCAAATTGGAAGGTTTATGGTGAAAAGTTAGCACTAGAATCTTATGATAGTGATTCTGAAAAATATACAATTAAATTTTTTGATTTAAAAAATGGTAAAGAGTATAGTGATGAAGAACTTGAAGTGCCTGAAAAAATAAAATCTTATAATTTATTAGCTGATGACAATAATATTTATTTTGAAAATCAGGAGGATAATGGAATTTATGATTCCAAAATGAATCTTATATTAAAGGATACTGGTAGTGATAAATATCCAACAGTTGATTTATATAATAATATGTTTTTGGTAAATAATTATGGTGATGGTAATAGATATTTAAGAGCATATGATAAAAGTGGAAATGAGAAGAACACTATAAATAATGTTATTTATAGTAATGTTAATTATGCTTTTACGCTTAATGGCAATAAACTTGAACTTGTTGATATTGTCGGAAATAAATTGGCAACTTTTGATTCTACAACTGGTGATATAAATAATTTTTATGCTTTTGATGGTGAAGATTTTCCAACTCCTAGAATAATTTATAATAATAAAAGAGAAAGAATTATTGTATTAACAGAAAGAATAGAATATAGTAAATATAAACAATATTTGTATAATTTAAATACTAAGGAAAGCTCAATAAAAGAATTTAGTAAAGAACAGGGATAAATTATAAATTATAGATAATAGATTATGGATGATAGATTATTGTTTAAGGTGTGTATGGCTGAATTAAAGTTATACATACTTTTTTTAAAAAACTTTAATTTATTTTTGATTTGTCAAATATGATTTAATATAGTAGAATTATATATGTGATAGATATGAAAAGAAAAGATACATTGTTTTATAAATTTATTAGACCCATTGTACGTGGTTTAGTTTATTTGTTTTTTAGACCACAGGTAGTAGGTCTTGAAAATGTTCCTAAGGATGGTCCTTATGTTTTGGCTGGAAATCATACAAAATGGTTAGATCCGGTACTTTTGGTTGGCGTTGCTGGTCATAATCAAATCCATTTTTTAGCCAAAGAAGAAATGTGGCACGGTGTCGGTTGGATTGTGGTTAAAGCAATGGGATGTATTCCTGTTAATAGAAAAATTCATGATAAGGATGCTTTGTATAGTGCGTATCAACTTTTAAATAGTGGAAGTTGCATTGGTATATTTCCTGAAGGAACAATTAATAGGACTAATGATTTGATTATGCCATTTAAATATGGTGCTGTTAAAATGTGTAAGGAAACTGGGACGAAGCTAGTACCATTTGTAATTACTGGGAAATATAAATGGTTTGGTAAAAATATTAGAATTGAATTTTTAAAATCAAGAAAAGTAGGTAAAAATTTGGATTTTGAAAATAAAAAGTTAATGAAGAATGTTAGCGATAAATTACAAGAACAAATTGTTAATAATAATTAGTTAAATATATTTGATGAGGTAGGGAAAGAATATGACAAAAGATAAGATGTATGGATTTAGATTTTTAAAAGGTGTACTTGGAATATTTTTTAAATTTTATTATAATCCGACAATTATTGGTAAGGAAAATATTCCAGAGGATGGGGCAGTATTAATTGTTGGTAATCATATTCATTTGATGGATCAGTGTTTACCAATTATGGCTACAAAAAGGCCAGTTCATTATATGGCTAAAAAGGAATATTTTGATGATAAAAAAGTAGCGTGGTTCTTTAAAATGGCTGGATGTATACCGGTTGATCGCAGTAAGAAAGATCAAAAGGCAAGCGATACTGCTATAGAAGTGCTTAACGAAAAAAATGTTTTAGGACTATTTCCAGAGGGCACTAGAAATGCACTAAAAGAGGAAAAAATAATAGAACTATATAAAAATTGTCCTGAAAAATATGGCGATTATAAAAAGTTTAAGAAACAGGCTAAAAAGCAAAGAACTTCACAAATTAATTATTTAGAAGAACTTGTTAAAGATAAAAAAATTACAGAGGAAGAGTATGCAGATAATATTCTTTGTGCTGATACCTATTTGTTAAAATTAGTTAAGAAGAAAATTATTACTAAGAAAGAATATGATAATACAATTTTATTACCATTTAAATTTGGCGCTGTATCAATGGCTAAAAAGACTGATGCCTATTTGGTACCGTTTGGGATATCTGGAAAATACAAATTTAAAAGTAAAGAATTAATTGTGAGAATTGGAAAACCATTTAAAGTATCTGGCGATTTAGAAGTAGCTAATAATAAGCTTCGAAAGGCAGTTTGTGACTTAATTAAAGATAATCCTAGGAATAATGGTAAATAGTGTCAAATGAAGAAAGTTTCATATAGTGGAGCTTTCTTTTTATGTTATCATTAATGTGGTGATAATGATGAAGATAGTAAATGGTGATAATTTTTGTAAAGACGCTAAATATAAATTATATAGGAGTGTTTATGAGGTGTTACATCCAACAATTTCAAAGAGAAATATTTCTAATTATAAGGTTGTCTTAGATGAAAAGTTGTTACCAGTGCAAGTGTTTTATCCAAGACGTGTTACAAATATGAAAAATGTAATCATTGCGATACCAGGGGATGGTAACGTTAGCGGCTGTTATGGCAAATATGCATCTATTTATAAAAATATGGCAGTAGAAGTAGATACTTTGATTGTGGCGATTGATTATTTTGGAAAAAGTGTTAAATATCCAACTAGTTTAAATAAAATTGTTAAGGTTGTAAATTATTTATATGAGGAGCTTATAAAACATGGTATTTTGAAAGAAAATATTATTTTTATGAGTGATTCTGCGGGTTGTTGTATTATGAGTGAATTATTACTAAAATTAAGAGATAAAAAAATAGAAATGGTTAATAAGTGCATTTGGTTTTATCCAGTATGTAGAAATGATTATTTTGAGTATGTATGGGATAAAACATATTTGAATATGAATTTAAATTTAGATAAAAGAATTAATGTTTATTTGAATAGATATTTTTCTAAGAATAAAGAACGTGGCAAGGAGTTACTAACTTTTAAAAGTGAAGACTTCTCTAATAGAAATATGGTTATTTTTGGTGAAATGGATGTTTTAAAAGAGGATAGTCAGGCACTTGCCAAACAAATGAATGCAGAAGTTTTAAGTTTAGAATTTTTAACGCATGGTTTTTTAGAAAATCAAAATTGTGATGAACTTAAAAAGGTTTATGCTAAGGTTCAAGACTTTGTCAAACTATAAATGTTGTGTTATACTTTAGAAGGTGATTATATGGAAAGAAAAAAGACAAAAAAAGAAATCGTTAAGATGTTACTTAAGAATAATGAACTAGATGAGCAAGACGAAGAAGCGTTATTAGATTTGCTTTTTGATCAGCCAATTGCGATTGATGTAGATAAACAAGAAGAAGCAAAAATGACTATTGGTGATAAGGTGGCGGATAAGGTTAGTGCAATTTGCGGTAGTTGGCTATTTATTATTTTATTTATAACTTTTTTAATTGGGTGGATTATTTTAAATGCGGTTGTTTTATTAGATAATAATGCGATAGATCCATATCCATTTATTTTACTTAATTTGGTTTTATCATGTATTTCGGCTTTACAAGCACCAATTATTATGATGAGTCAAAATAGACAAGCTGAGAAGGATAGTTTGCGTAACCAAAATGATTATCGTATTGATTTGAAAAGTGAATTGATTCTTGAATCGTTACATGAACAAATGAATGTAATTCTTCGCAACCAAAAAAGAATTTTTAGATATATCGAGGCTGAGGAGGACAAGAATGAAACTGAAAAAAATTAGTTTGTTAATTCTTACTATACTTATTTTTATAGTTAGTGGATGCAGTTTATCAGATGAAAATCAAATTGCAAATAGTGAAAGCGGTTCTACTAATAAGCAAACTATTGTGAAAGATAGCTTTGATAGTAGTGGGAGCGGAGATTTGCGTTGTAGGCAGGAAGTTAATGCCCAAGAAGGGTTAGAAGTAGAAATTAATTATTTTGTAAATTATAAGCGAGGTAATATTTTAGAACTTCGTTCTATTTCAAGAGTTAAAAGTGATGATAGTTCGCAACTTGATCAATATGAAAATGCATACAAATCTATTGCAGAACGATACAAAAATTTAGTAGAATATAAGACGAGTGTTATTCGTGATAGTAATACTGTTACGTATGATACGACAATTAATTATGATAAGATTGACATTGATGAACTTTTAGATATAGAAGGAAAAGAGGATAATATTATTGAAGGAAAAAAAGCTAAATTATCTTTATGGTTAAAGTTAGCTGAGAGTGTTGGCGTAGTGTGTGAAGAAGTTTAATACTTCTTTTATGTCCGGATAGTTTAATGGATAAAATGTTTCCCTCCGACGGAGAAGATGGGGGTTCGATTCCCTTTCTGGACACCATATTAATTGAACAAATATAAAAAATATATTTATTTTAAAGTTAATTTTGATTAACTTTTTTTGTGTTTTTTGCAATATAAAAAAGTCTCAAAAGACTTTTTTACTTTAAAAATATTATAATTTTTTAGGTGTACTTGATTGAGTATATGTGCTTTCTCCACTTATATAAGAACTTAATTTATTATATGTTGTATGGAACCTGCTTGTTACACTTTTAGGGCTTGTGTTATCGTGATTATGTTGTTCAATTTCAAAAACTCCTGTTTGGCTTATAGCATTTAAAATGTTTTGATATGAACTTTCATCAATAACCGGCGGTAACCAAAAACCTGCTCCGGTTTCTCCTGCTAAGCCATTTGTTTCAACACGACCATCTTCATAATGCGTCATTCCAATGGCAGAAGTTATTTTGAAAGTATCAGGATGATTTTTTTGAGATTCATTCGCATTTATCAAAAGACCTTCTATAAGATATTGAACAATTTGCTCAGCTTCTTCAGGGTTTGCTGTACAAACAGGACCTGTGAATTGATTTATAATTCGCCCGTCTGCACAAATTTCATGTTTAAGCATAAATGTGTCCCTTAAATATTCGACTAAATCTATTATTTTCATTTGTTATGTACTCCTTTCTATTTATTATTATATCATATTATACTTGAAAATAAAAATTTTCTGTTTTTCTTGATGGGTATCAAAATAATAGTAGGTTTGAATGGAACTTTGTTTAAGAAAATAGGCTAAGTTTTTTCTTGACAATCAGGAGATATAATAGTATTATTGTATTATGCAAGTAATACAATGTAAGAAGGAGATTATTATGGAATTTATTTTTGATAATGAACGACCTATTTATATACAACTGGTGGAACAGCTGCGTTTGAGTATTATTTCAGGTAAATTTTCACAGGGCGAAAAAATACCTTCGGTAAGGGAGCTAGCACTTATTGCGAAGGTAAATCCTAATACGATGCAAAAAGCATTGGTAGAGCTGGAAAATGATAATTTGATTTATACTGAGAGAACAAATGGTAAATATGTTACTACTGATAAGAATTTAATTAAAAAGGTAAGAGAAAATATGGCAAAAGAAAAAGTAAAATGCTTCTTTTCCGACATGGAAAAAATAGGAATGAATGAAGTTGATACTATTAAGTACTTGCAAAAAAACATGAAATAGGAGGATATATGGAATTATTAGAATGTCGTCATCTATGTAAACAATTTGATAATAAAAAAGTGTTAAATGATATAAGTTTAAAAATTCCTCGTGGTAAGATAATTGGCTTACTTGGAAAGAATGGAACCGGTAAATCAACATTAATAAAATTAATTAATGATTTACTTACTCCGACTAGTGGGGAAGTTTTAATTAACGGAGATAAACCAGGGGTTGAATCGAAACGAATAATTTCTTATTTGCCCGAGCGAACATATCTTGATAAAGGGATGACTGTTGAGGATGTTATTAAATATTTTGAAGATTTTTATGATAATTTTGATAAAGAGGTTGCTTATAAGCTTTTAAAAGATTTGGATTTAGATTGTACTAGTAAACTTAGTAAGATGTCTAAAGGAATGCAGGAAAAGGTTCAATTAATTATGGTTATGTCTCGAAAGGCAGATTTATATATTTTAGATGAACCTTTGGGTGGAGTTGATCCGGCAACGAGAGAATATATTTTAGATACAATTTTAACTAATTTTAATGAGGGAGCCAGTATTCTTATTTCAACTCATTTAATAGCTGATATTGAGAGAATATTAGATGAAGTGATCTTTATTGATAAAGGAAAGATTGCTTTGACTGGTAGTGCTGATGAAATTAGGAAAAAAGAAAAGACATCAATTGATGAAGTCTTTAGGAGGATGTTTAAATGCTAGGTAAATTAGTTAAGTATGATCTTAAGTGGACTTATAAATTATTAATAGTATTTTATATTTTAGCAATCTTTTTTGCTTTAGTAAGTAGAGGTTTAAGTTTGGTGGATAATTCCACAATATTTAGTTTTTTGACTCAATTTTCTTGGGGAATAACCATTTCCATGATCTTTAATATCGTTATTAATAATTTGATGCGTTTATGGGTAAGACTTGTAAATAATGTTTACAAAGATGAATCTTATTTAACTCATACATTGCCTGTTAAAAAAAGTGATATATATTTATCTAAAGTACTTGCGGCATTTATTACTTTATTTACATCGGCTCTTGTAATTGTTGCAAGTTTACTAATTTGTTTTTATAGTAATGATTTGTTAAGGATTATAAAGTCTATGATAACTGATTCAGTACTTGTTATTTTAATTGAAGTGATAGTTGTTGTATTTTTAGAACTATTGTTTTTACAAATATTAGGTTATTTGGCAATTATTATTGGATTTAGATCAAATCATAATAAAATAGTTAAAGCGATTGTATATGGCTTTGGATTATATATGGTATCATCTATAATTAGTGTTGGAATATTACTTATTATAGGGTTATTTAATGCATATATAATGAACTTATTCTTTACACAAAATCCGTCTATTGCGCCATCTATTTTAAAATGGGTATTATTAGTTGCGATATTTATTTATACTTTATATATAATTATTTGTAATGTTATAGCTAATAAAGTTTTGAAATTAGGAGTTAATGTAGACTAAGATAAAGGGTGTTGTTTATTAGACAACATCCTTTTTGTTTGGTTTGATGATAAAAGTCAATGTTTGTCTTAATCTGTTAGATTGTTATTGAAAAAATTATGTATTTTTTTTATAATTATTATTAGGAAGGTGTGAAGCAGTAATGAATAGAAAATTTTTGGTTGTGTTAGCGGTTATATTGTTAGTTATAATTACTGGCTGTACATATGAAAAGGAATCTGATACGGTTAAAAGTGATGCTTTAAAGTTTAAAGAAGAATATGAAATGATTAATGATCAAGAGGTAACTGGGAGTGATAAGCGTTATCGTACTTTAGATATTCCAGAAGAGAATCCTTTTATTTATGCAGATGCGGATAATATTTTAACTATGATGGATAATGGAGAGACATTTGTTGTATATTTTGGTTTTGCTGAATGTCCTTGGTGTCGTAGCGTTTTACCTTCTTTAATTGATGTTAGTATGGATTTAAAGATTGATAAAATTTATTATGTTGATGTAGCAGATATTCGGGATAAATTAGAAGTTTCTCAAGATGGTAAAGTAAGTGTTACTAAAGAAGGCAGCGAAGGTTATATTGCTCTTTTGAAAAGGTTTGATAGTGTATTGGATGATTATATATTAACATATGAAGGCGAAGAAATTGATACTGGCGAGAAACGTATATATGCACCTAGTGTTATTTCTGTAGTAAATGGCGAAGCGAAAGAATTAGAAACAGGAATTAGTGAAGAACAGGAAGATGCTTATATGGACCTAACAGATGAGATGAGAAGGGAAACATATAATAAATTTAAGTGTTCAATTGATTGCGTTTTAAAGAGTAAAAATAGCTGTTCTTCAAAAAATGCATGTTAATAAAGGCAATTATGCCTTTTTTGTTTTAAAGGTTGATTATAATATGACAGAGGGTTGATGTTATGGATCTTAACGATAAACAGAAGATTTTTATAGAACGAAAATTACAATCATTGAAAATGTCAAAATTTAGAAGTGGTTTTTCTTTAGGAAAGAAAGAGATAGAATATATTAAAAATAAGGGAATGGAGACAATATTTGAACATGCAGAGGAGTTTGTTAGGAAAAGACTTGGCTGTGCTAATATTTTAAACGATGGAAGGCAAACGCCGATGAGAGGGCATCCTGTGTTTATTGCTCAACATGCAACGGCAACTTGCTGTAGAGGATGCTTATTTAAATGGCATAAGATTGAAGAAAACCGTGAATTAAACGAGCACGAAATTCGATTTATTGTAGCGTTAATAATGGAATGGATCAAAAGGGAATACAGAAAGGTGAATGATGAATTATGATGAAATATGTGTTAATTGGTGGTGGAGATATTCGCAGTGGTGAAACGGCGAAGATCGATCAAGAGATAGTTAAGTTATGTGGCAAAGACGATGCTAAACTTTTGTTTATTGGATTAGCTAGTAGTTATTCCGATTCGTATTATGATGCAGTTAAAAAGCAATATAGAGAATTTGGCTGTAGTTGTAGTTATTTAAAGAAAAGTAATTTAATTAATAATCCAAACTTGGTTATTGATAAAATCAAGGCGGCTGATATTATATATGTTGGTGGTGGCGATACCTGTAAATTAATGGATAGAATTAGAGAATTTGGTCTTGATAAATTATTGACTGAACTCGATGATAAAATGATTGTAGGTTTGTCAGCTGGGGCAATTATGATATCAAAAAAAGGTTTGTCTGATGCGGCTGTTTTAAGAGGTGAAAGTGAGAACCTTGATTTTGTTGAAGGACTTGGTTTGGTTAATTTAAATATTTGCCCACATTATAATATAGATATGAGAAAAGAAGAATTAAAAGATAAACTAAGTACTTTAAATGATAAAGTAATTGGGATTGATGATAATGTTGCATTAGTTGTTTGTGGCGATAAGATGAGTGTCATTAGAGGTAAAGAGGATGCAAATGTTTATGTGAGTTATATGCTTGAAAATGAAGTTGTAGAAGAGGTGTTCCATGGCTTGGATTAGGTGTAAAAAATGCAATAAAAGAGTGAGTGATAAAAACACAAATTGTCCAAAATGCGGGGCTAAAATTAAGATAACTAATTCTAATTATGTAAATGTTTTGGTTAAAGTAGGCCTTATTATATTAGAGATAGTTTTAATGCTATTAGTTATTGCCGCAGGAAAAAAAGTATTATTTATAGAAAAAGCTTGGCCATTGATGTTTTTGTTTGGAAGTATTCTTTTGCTACTTATTTGTACGTGCTTTAATATTTTTAAGGTATTAAAGAGCTTAAAAAATATTTGGTTTTTATTAAATTTTGTTATTATTAGTTGTTCTTTTGGTTTAAGTTTAGTATATGGATATAAAGGAGTAAACGCTTTAATACATGAAAATAGTATGACATTATATAATTTGACTGAAAAATACTCACTTAAAGAGGCTAAGCGATTAAAAAGGGGTATTGAAGAAATTTTTGCTTATGATGATGGGGATTCAGTTAGAGATGTAGTTATTGGAAATTTTTATAAAGATAATGATGAATATATTTTGTATTTAGATGATTTTTATAATAACTATCGCCTTAAATTTTATGTTTTAATGAATAAAGATGATTTTACTGATATATATTGGATGTTTGATGATCAAAAGTTATATTTAGTTAAAAATGGTAAGAAGACTGATGAATTTGCTTATTATTATGCGATGTATATAGTGAATAATGTAATAGGAGAGAATGTTTCTGGACGGGTTAGGATTGAAGATGACGTAGAAAATATTTTAAAAAAGAAGTTTGATAATTCATCGAATATAATTATTAGTTATGATGAATTTCAGTATGATAGTAAAAGCGATACCTTTAGTTATAAGTGTACTGCACAAAGCATGGATTACTATACTGATATAAGTAATGAGGATTTTACTATATATTTTGAAAGATTAACTAAAGCTAAGAAAAAGAAAGTCTGGTATTATGGAGATGCTTCGTTTGATTATGTTAATTTAAGTGTAAAATTTTAATATTTAGTTTTTTCTCTTATAAAATATGTTATGATTATTTTAAAGTAGGAGGTTTTATTAATGAAAGATAGTCCAAAATTTGTTTTAATATTTTTAATTTTATTGGTATTTGGATTTATGTATGCACAATTTGAAAATAAAAAACAAGCTTATAGAAAAAAGGACAGTGTCGTAAAACCGGTTATTGATAATGTCTATGATGCTGTTAAATTGAAAGCTGATGGAAAGCTTAATGTTTATTATTTTGATGTTGGGCAAGCTGATTCTATTGTTATAGAAAATAATGGTTATTATATGCTTATTGACGCTGGAAATAATGCTGATGGAGAAAACTTAGTTAATTACTTTAAGAGAATGGGCATACAAAGATTTGAAACAGTTATAGCAACACATGCACATGAAGATCATATTGGGGGTATGGATGATATCATAAATAATTTTGAAGTTGGAAAATTCTATATGCCTGATGTTGTTACAACTACTAAAACGTTTGAAGATTTGCTTACAGCTTTGGAAAATAATGATGTAGTTTTAATAACGCCTAAGGCGGGTGATATGTTTATTCTTGGTAGCTGTAAGTTTAATGTTTTGCATGTTGGATATGAAGATGATGATTTAAATGATACTTCAATTGTTGTAAGGGGCTTGTTTGGAAAAACATCATTTCTATTTATGGGTGATGCTACAAGTAATGTAGAGAATGAGTTACTTGATAAAAATGTTGATAGTGATGTATTAAAAGTTGGTCATCATGGTTCTAAGTATTCATCAACTGATGATTTTTTAGATGTAGTTACTCCTGAGTATGCAATTATCTCTGTAGGAGATGGAAATTCTTATCAACATCCACATGATGTTTCATTAAATAGAATTAAGAAAAGTGGGGCAAAGATTTATAGAACGGATCGAGAAGGAACAATTATTGCGACTAGCGATGGCGAAGACGTGACTTTTAGAACGATTGATACAGAATTAGATGGATAAGGTGAGAAATATGAAATATGCGGTTGATAGAATTGAAGAAGATATTTATGTATTAGAAAATATTGAAACAGGTGAAATAGTTGAAGTTAATAGTGCTGTTGTTCCTGGTGCGACTCATGAAGGCAGCATTTTGAAAGTGATAAATGGTCAATATATCTTGGATGTGCAAACAGAAAAAAATCGAAGAAAAAGTCTTCGAGAGCGAATGGAAAGATTAAAAGAAAAAAAGAGTGATTAGACATGAAAAAAATTGATAGACTAATTGGGGAAGATTTATATGATGTAGAACTAAATGGATTAGAGATAACTGGTTATTATGATTATTTTGAGATTGATAATTGTAATATTATATCTTGTGATTTTTCAAAAAGTAATTTGCAGGGAATTGATATAAGCAAAACGGGTGTTGTTTTATCGAATTTTTCTAATGTTGATTTATCAGATCGTTCATATAAAGAAGTAGAGTTTAATGAATGTAACTTAGTTGGTGCTGATTTTAATGGCTCTTTTTTAGAAGATGTTACTTTTAAAAAATGCAATTTAAATTATAGTAATTTTTTAGGCTGTAATTTTAAAAATGTAGTATTTGAAGAATGCAAACTTGATGATGCAAGTTTTAATGAAGTGAAAATAAAGGGAACCTTTTACAACGAATGTTCTATGCATAGTACAGAATTCTTTCATACAAAGCTTAAAGGTTTAGATTTTAGCAGTTGTGATATAAAAGATTTACGAGTACCTATTGATGCCCTTAAAGGTCTTACTGTAAGCTATGAACAGGCTTTAGGACTATCACTATTATTAGGAATTAAAATTAAGTAAGTTATTTTTTAATTTCTTTAGAGAGATCTTTTTTGATATAAATAGTGATCTTTGGTTCAATATTTAATATATCATTTATTTTTTCTGCAGATTTTGTGTTAGTTATAAGAGACTTTGCCTTGTTTAGGTAAAGCTTCTTTTTTGTTTTCTTTTTGATCTTTTGATAGGCTTTTTTTATTGAACCAGCTTGGGCTTCATGGTATTCGTACTTGTAAGAGATTCCTTGATCGCCTTTTAGGGGTATTATTTCTTTTAAGATTAATTTGTATTTATCATCTTTTTTCTCAACTGCAATTTTTTCAATTATGGCTAAATTATTTAATTCAACATAATCAGGAATTTTTATGACAAATAATTCTAAAAAAATTAAAAGTATTAAGAGTGCTTTTTTCATTAATAGTGACCTCTTTTCGTATTTTTAGTTATTTGAGAATTGCGATATTCTTCTTTACGATTTGATTTAATAATGGCATCTTTTATCTCGTTTTTCTCATATGGAATAAATGGATTTAAATATGGTATTCCAAATACTTTTAGGGTTAATATGTGATAAATTAGGATTGTTGTACCTACTAAAAAGCCGTTTATACCTAGAACTGTTGCGAGCAATAGTAAAAGTATTTTGTAAAATCTTAGAGCATTACTTAATTCCATTGATTGGAAAGTTAGTCCGGCTATTGAGGAAATGGCAATGACAATAATCATTATGGGCGAAACTATTCCGGCACTTACAGCAGCATCTCCTAATATTAAACCGCCAAGGATAGAAACAGCGGAACCAGTAGTTGAAGACATTCGAAGATCGGACTCTTTTAAAATCTCAAAACAAATAATCATAAATAATGCTTCAATATAGGCAGGAAATGGGACGAATGTTCGCCCGGCTTTTAAAGTCAATAAAAGATCAAAGGGAACAAAATTATAATTTCTAGTTGTGATAAATATGTATATGGCTGGTGTAAATACAGCAATTAAGAAGGCAAATAGGCGTATTATTCTGATAAATGAAGTATTGAGTGATTTTTGATAATAATCATCAGTTGTATGAAAGAAATCAATTAGGAATGAAGGTAAAATTATAACATATGGAGACATATCGGTTATAATGGCAATTTTTCCTTCTAATAAGGCCATGGCAACTTTGTCCGGTCGTTCAGTTAGGGTTAGAGTTGGAAATAAATTTTTTCTTTTTTCTAAGACTCTTTTTAAATAGCTAGAATCAATTATTCCGTCGATATCAATTTTCTTTAAGTGCTTTTTTACACCTTGGACAATATCTTGTCTAGCGATATCATTTATGTAAACAATGCCTATTTTTGTTTTGGTTATGGTGCCAAGTTCTATGTCTTCAACAAATAAATTTGGTGTTTTTAAACGTCGTCTGATTAAACCAAGATTAGTATTATAATTTTCTGAAAAACTATCCTTGGGTCCTATTATGGATAATTCACTTTCTATTGTTTGAATTCCTCGATCAAGTGAGGCTTTAATTTCTACTGCATAGATTTTTGTTTTAGTTATAATGATAACGAATCCTTGCTGAAGAAAGGTAAATATTTCTTTTTCTTGTAGAGTTTTGATGTTGGATGCTGGGAGATGATCTTCTAGATGACTTAATTCTTTTTTAGAAAGATTTAGTAATTCTTTTAAGACAAAGTCGTTTGTTTTAGATGTGTCAGTTAATGTTTCATTAAAAACAAGTAATATAGATTGATTACTTATTTTTATTTTTTTAAAAATATAATCGTTTGATGGTCCAATTTTGGTTTTAAGTTTTTCTTCTAAAGTCATTTTATCACCATTATTAGTATGGAAAAAGTAATTTATTTATATGTATATTTTTGTTATAATTGATGTTGAGGTAGATAAAATGAAGACGGAAATTATAAAATTGGATAATTTTGGAAGAGGAATTACTTATATAGATGGAAAAATTTGTTTTGTAGATGGTGCGTTACCTGGAGAAACCGTTAAAATAAAAATAACTAAAAAGACAAAAAAGTATTATTTAGCAGAGGTTGTAGATTATTATAGATTGTCTGATGATAGAGTAGTTGTTGCTTGTAAATACAATGACGTTTGTGGTGGCTGCCATCTTGGACATATGTCAAAACGGGCAGAAAATGATTTTAAATGTAATAAGGTGAAAGAAATACTTAAGAAATTTGGCGGTGTAGATTCTAAGATTATTCAAAATATTACTTGTGATGATATAAAAAAATATCGAAATAAAATTGTTCTTCATGGAGATGGTACTTGTTTAGGCTTTTATACTAAAGGAACTAATGATGTATTTAATATTGATGAGTGTTTATTAGTACCTGATAAAATTAATGAGATAATTAAGGATTTAAAGCAAATGAGTTTAGAGAATGATATTAGAGAGGCTACTATTAGGATTAGTAATGATAGTAGGGAAGTAATGGTTTCTTTAAATGGTGACATAGATGATTATGGTGCTTTGAAGAATAAAGTTGATGTTTTGGAAATAAATGGCGAAATATTGCTTGGAGATTCTCATATTATTAGTGAAGTTGGCAAAAAGAAATATTATGTAAGTAGTAAATCTTTTTTTCAAGTAAATAATACATTAACAGAAAGGCTTTATAATGAAGTTTTAGAGGTTGTAGATAAAGCAAGACCAAAGAGCGTTTTAGATTTATATTGTGGTACTGGAACAATAGGTTTATATATAGCAGATGAAGTAGATAAAGTAGTAGGTGTAGACTACTCTGAAAGCGGTATTAGGGATGCAAAGGAGAATGCTAAACTTAATAAAAATGATAATTGTACATTCATTTGTGATAAAGTAGAAAATGTAATTGATCAATTCGATGAATTTGATATGGTAATTGTTGATCCGCCTAGAGCGGGACTTGATCCTAAAACAATTGAGTATATAAAGAAAATAGGAGCAAAAGATTTAATATATATATCATGTGATCCTGTTACGTTAGGTAGAGATTTAAATGAATTACAAAGCGATTATGAGGTTTTGAAAGTTAAGCCATATAATATGTTTCCTAGAACCTATCA
>CAZTRE010000018.1:0-21281 GCA_964616405.1 uncultured Mycoplasma sp.
AGTTAAGTATTTCCCTTTTTTATTTTATGCAAGTTTCCTTGACATATTCATAATAACATAATTATCAATTTTCTTCAAGTCCTCAACTTATTTTCATACATAACTTCTTAAAATAAAAGAACGGATTTCTCCATTCTTAAAACAATCTAATAATATCATTAACAGTAATTACAAGCATTAATAAAAGTAATAACATCATTCCAATCATATGAATTTTATTTTCAAGTTCTGGCTTTACAGGAGATCCTTTAATTTTCTCTATTATTATGAATAATATATGTCCCCCATCAAATGCAGGTAAAGGTAACAAGTTAATAAATCCAACATTAATACTTAAGAAAGCAATTAAATATAAAACATTTTGAATTCCAGCTCGACTTGTTTCTCCTACTACGGAATAAATTCCCACCGGACCACTTAATTGATTTAAACTAATTCCACCAGTAAACAAATAACCTACTGTAATAAACATTTGTTTAAAGATAGCCACTGTTTTCTTTCCCGTATATTTTATTGCATTAACAAATCCTGTAGCTTTTTCACTTTTAATAGTAATTCCATACGCATAAGATATTTCATCATCTTTCTTTATTTTTTTAGGCTTAACATTATAAGTTTCAACTTTACCATTTTTCTTTTCTACTACAAAGGTATTAGTTTTAGTTGGTTTAGCAATAGCCATATACAATGTCAAATCATCACTAGTAGTAATGGAATGACCATTAAATTCAATAATCCTATCTGAAACATCGAATCCTACTTTGTCAGCTGGATATCCCTTTTCAACTTTTCCAACAACAGTATCCATAGTTGTACCACCCCAAATTAGAGCGATAAAAAATAAGATTAAAATTGCTGAAATAAAATTATTTGTAGCTCCAAAAACCATTATTAAAAATCTTTGCCAAGCACTCTTAGACTGTAATCTTTTTTCTTCAGGAACATCCTTCAAATCATCATCTTCAACATCTTCTCCGGCTATAGCACAAAAACCACCAATGGGAATAAGTCTTAAACTATAATCAGTTTCCTTACCCTTCCATCCAAATAGCTTCGGTCCCATACCAATAGAAAATTCATATACATAAACACCATTTAACTTAGCCATCATAAAATGACCAAATTCATGAATAAATACTATTACACCTAAAATTAATACAAATAATAAAATATTTAATAAAGTTGTCAATAAAATCCCTCCTTGTTAAATTATACCAAGTACTAAAATAAACGCTAACGCTACAAACACTAAACTATCAAATCTATCTAAGATTCCTCCATGACCAGGAATCAAATTAGAAAAATCTTTTTTACCATAGTATCTCTTAATTGCTGAAAAAGCCAAATCCCCAACTTGTCCAACAACTGTAAGTAAAGCTGTAATTAAAATAACAAATACAACTGGTACAGATTTACTAATAACTGTTACATAAAACAAACTAGCAACAATTGTCGCCATAACAGACCCACCAATAGAACCTTCAATTGTCTTTTTAGGAGAAATATCTGGTGCCAACTTATGTTTTCCAATAAGCATTCCTGTAAATAAAGCAAATGTATCTGTAATAATTGTTATCAAAAGTAAATATATGATATAAGCTATATCAAAATTACGTGTTATTACTAATAGATTAAAACTTAATCCAATAAACACAACCGATCCCACTAAAAATAAAGCATCATTTAAGTTATATTTTTTATTATCATTTATAAATACCATAGGTGCTAAAAATAAAAATATAATTGCTGAAACTAATCTATAATCTAAATTATATTGAAAATCAATTGCCTTTGAATTACTAATTATTAATACTGCTACCATAATATACGCAATAACTCTCATCACTAATGGTAACTTTTTCTTAGAAGCTCTTATATGTAGTAATTCATATAAACCTAGCATTCCAATAACTGTCATAAATATTGTAAAATATATTCCACCTGCAAATAAAAACGGAATAAAGATTAATGCCATAATAATTGCACTTACAACTCTTTTTGTCATTTTAATTACCTCCAAATCTTCTAGAACGATTATTAAATTCTAAAAGTGCTTTATCAAATTCTTTTTCATTAAAGCCTGGAAATTCAACTTCAGGAAAATAAAATTCTGCATAAGCATTTTGCCACAACAAGAAATTACTAAGTCTTTGTTCCCCACTAGTTCTTATCATAAAATCTATTGGTGGAAGATTATTATACAAAAGTTTCTCAAATATTTCTTCGTTGATATCATCTATTTCTAATTCATTATTTTTAACTTTTGTCGCAATTTTTTTTACCGTATCAACTATTTCTGCATGTCCTCCATAGTTAACACAAATATTAAATATACCACCCGTATTATTTTTAGACTTTTCTGTTACTTCATCAATAACATTTAATACACTCTGTGGTAAAGGATCTCTTCTTCCGGAAAAAACAATTTTAATATTATTTTTATTTTGTCTTTCAAAATACTTCTTAAATGCAACAGCAAATAAATCCATTAAATAACTAACTTCTTCTTTAGTTCTTTTGAAATTTTCAGTAGAAAATGCATAAACGCTTAATACTTTAACTCCTTTTGAAAAAATATATTCTGATAAATTCTCTAAATTTTCAAATCCCCGTTGATGTCCTTGTTGAGAAGTCATACCTCTCTTTTTAGCCCATCTACGATTTCCATCTAAAACAATCGCAACGTGTTTTGGTATTTTCATTTTATTCTCTTCTGTATTCATTTTTTTACCTCTCAATCACTAATTAAATAATACCTTTCTTTAATTATACATTAATAGAAAAAAAAAAGAAAGTCAAAGACTTCCTAAAATTTATCAATATCAATTTTTATATATTTGTTATCCTTTAAGGCACTACTTGCTTGAACCAAAGTTCTAATAGCATTAGCACATTTTCCTTCTCTTCCGATTACTCTTCCGATATCACTTTCTGCTACCATAACCTGAATAAGCATAGCATTTTCATCTTCAGTAGGAAATTCTTTTACGCTTACCGCATCAGTATCAACTACTAAAGACTTAACAATTTCTTCTGTTAATGTTACTAAATCCATAATTAGTTATCCTTCTTTGCTTTAGATTCAGCGTATTTTTTCATGATACCAGCTTTGCTTAATAAATTTCTAACTGTATCAGTTGGTTGAGCACCATTGTTTAACCATTTTAAAGCAACTTCTTCATTAATTTTTACGCTTCCTTCACCAACTGGAGCATAAGTTCCAATTAATTCTAGATATTGTCCATCTCTTGAACGTCTTGAATCAGTAGCTACGATTCTATAAGTAGGTCTTTTCTTTGCACCCATTCTTGTTAATCTGATTTTAACTGCCATATATATCCCTCCATTTCCTTCAATAACTGATATATATTTTAGCACCATTAAGTACACGTTGTCAACTACTTTTTGTTGACATCTCCTATTTTTTACTTTAAATATTATCTCTTTCTCTTTTTTTATTCTTTTACAAATAACACAAAATTATTATTACAGAAAAAATAACACTTTAATCGTGTTATTAAATAGCCTCATCTAAGTAATTTTCATTAACTTCTTCAATGGCTTTTTCTTCTTTTAATTCTGTATCTTCAACTATTTCATCCCAAGGTTCTTCCTCTTCATCAGTTTGAATCTTAACCTTAACATCTCCTACCAATTCAACTCCCAATTCTTTTTCTATTACATATTTTACTGAATTACCATCAATATCTATTTTTACACAATTAGGCTGTTTTAAACTTCTCACAATAATTTGTTCATTTTCATTTTTTTCATCTCTATTACGCATCTTAACTACTTCATTATAATTATTTGTTTCTTTTATAACTTCTGTCTTTGTATCATTGTCATAAGAATACCAAACATTTACATCATAACTACCATTAATATGAATTTCATCACCTGATTTAACTCCATTAAAGTTATGATTTATAACCCAAACACCAAGTATAGTTGACGGATTATTATTAACATTAATGGTATGTTCCGATGTAAATAATTTCTTGCCTTTAGCAATAACAGCTTTAGTAACAATTTCTTTATAACTAGACATAAGAATCCCTCCCTAATCTAATTTATGCAACTACTGACAAAAAGAACACAAATAAACTTTATAAATTAAGAATATATGTTAAAATGATATAGATAAGGAGGCATATAAATGGCATCAGCAGTTATACATTTGGCCGTAGCCAAAACATTAGAAAAGTATTTAGACATTGAGTTTCCAAAAGATTATTATCTTGGAACCATTGCTCCAGACATAGCCAAACAAATTGGCGAAACTAAAAGGAAATCTCATTTTATAATAAATTCAGAAGCCGATATTCCAAATATTAAATTATTTACAGAAAAATATCCTAACTTCAAATCCAACTCTTTTGATTTAGGTTACTTCATTCATCTATATACTGATAAAATTTGGTTTAAAGAGTTTATTCCTAAAATAACCACCGATAATTATTTAAAACTATTAGATGGCACGATCATTTCCACCACTCCAAAGGAAATCCAAAAAATATTGTACCAAGACTATACCAATATAAATATAAAGTTGTTGGATGAATATAATTTAGATTTATCTTTATTTTATGAAGACTTTATTATACCAAAAACCACTATAAGTGAAATTCCCATCGATAAATTAAATATCCTAATAGATAAAATGGGTATAATCATTGAAAATTCCCATGAAAAAAAGCCTTACACTTTTGATACATATCTAATTTTAGATTTTATCGATAACGCTTCCCAGGAAATTTTAGAAGACCTAAATAACTACTAAAAAAGACCTAAGCCTTGCTTAGATCTTTTATTCTTTTGGATTAACTACTCGATAAAAATAATCATTTAATTCATCTTTAATAACTTCTATTTTTTCATTAACAAGAGCCAACTTCTTCTGATAAGTATCATATAAAGGTATATTATTAAGTCTTCCCTGAACCTTTTCAAGTTTCATTCTAACTTCATCATCACCAGTTTTAATTAACTGCTTCTGTAATCTTTTAACTTCCGCAACTAATTCTTTTATCTCATCACTCTTGTTCATTTTTTCTTTTAATCTAATACATTCTTTAAACTCAAAACTATCAGTAATAGAAGCAACAACATCTTCTAATACGCTATCTAACTTCTTCTCCATCTAAACTCCATGTCTTAGCAGAAGTAATTTTTACATTAACAATTTCTCCCACTTTTAAATTATTTTCACTTATAAAATTAATTAATTTATTAGTATCACTATATCCAAAATACATACCTTTTTTCTTTTCAGAAACACCTTCAACTAAAACAGGTAAAACTTCCCCTTCTAGTTTTTTATTATTTTCTAAAAAGTATTGATTTACTACTGTATTTAATCTTTGTAGTCGTTCTTCTTTTTCTTCAAGTGGGGTATCATCTTTTAATCTAGCTGCCGGTGTACCTTTTCTTACTGAAAAGATAAAAGTAAAAGCATTATCATATTTACAATACTCAGCAAGTTCTAATGTTTCTTTAAAATCTTCCTCACTTTCCCCTGGAAAGCCTACAATAATATCAGTTGAAATAGCCACTCTTGGTACTACTTCTTTAATTTTATCAAATAATCTTAAATAATCTTCCTTAGTATATCTTCTACCCATTAACTTCAAAATTCTACTAGAACCAGATTGTACAGGTAAATGAACACTCGGCATAATATTTTCATATTTTCCAATAACCTCTACCATCTCATCAGTAAAGTCCCATGGATGAGAAGTCATAAACCTAATTCGTGGAATATCTTTTTTAGCAATATCCTCTAGTAAATTACCTAAGGTATAATCTTCATATAAGTCTTTACCATATGCATTAACATTTTGTCCAAGTAAAGTTATTTCTTTGTACCCTTCACTTATTAACTCATCAACCTCTTTTAAAATATCTTCACGTGCCCGGCTACGTTCACTACCCCTAGTATAAGGAACAATACAATAAGTACAAAACTTATTACAACCATAAATTATATTAACATAAGCTTTATAATTGTTTGCCCTCACGACTGGTAACCCCTCAACTAAATCCTGCTCACGTGAATAAACTTCTATTTGTTGTTTATTCTCCTCAATTGCTTTATCTAAGATTTCTGGTAATTGATATAAATTATGAGTTCCAAAAACAAAATTAACAAACTTATAATCCTTTAAAATCTCATCCACAACACTAGCCTCTTGTGCCATACACCCACAAAGACCAACTATTAAATCACTTTTTTCGCTTTTTAAATGTTTTAATCTTCCCAGCATACCAAAAGCCTTATTATGAGCATTTTCTCTAATTGAGCAAGTATTTAATAATACTAAATCAGCATCAACATAGTCATCCACCTTTGAAAAACCTAACTCACCAAGTAATGCCTCTATATTTTCACTATCATGTTCATTCATTTGACAACCATAAGTCTTTAAGAAAAACTTTTTTCCCTTATATTTTCCCTTAACACTATCTTCAAATGTAAAATCTACACGTTTATATTCACGTTTATCACGAGTTCTAGCTTCTTTATAATCTGGTAAATGCATAACTATCACATCCACTCCTTCACTCCAAAATATAATAACTTAATATACGCCAAAAAGCAACTTTCTAAACACTTTTATATCATATAAATGTCCAGTTACTAAATAGCGTTTCCTCTTGCAAGCCAATCAAAATTTTCCAAAATATTAACATTAAGATCAAACTTCTTAATCATCCAAATTAGACATATTCATCATAACATAAAATATATAAAACCACAAAAAAAGTATGAAATTTTCATACTTTTTTACCTTAATTTAAATCACTTCATCTTCATCATCAATATCATCACCGATAATATCAACTTCTTCTACAGTTTCATCCATATCATCACCAATAATATCAACCTCTTCTGTATTATTATCTGCTTTATCATCAATAATATCAGATTGAATCATGGAATCATCAACATCTTCATCAGTAACGTCAACTTTCCAATCAGTATCATTAACTGATTCTCCAATAATATTTTCTTCCTCAGAAATATCATCAAATGTCTCATTATCTTCAATAACTACTTCTTGATTACTACTAGCTAACCCAGTATCTTCAATAACATCTTTCTCAAAAACAAATTTATCAGTAGATACTATATATCTATATAATATCTCCCCTTTTATAACATAGAACCAAGATAACTGACCCTCAATAACTTCATAGTTCATAATAGGCAACAATAATTCATTAGCTAAATTAAGGATTTCTTTAAATTCAGAAATTTCAATAATTTTATATTTCTCTAAATCAATTGCCGTATTCGTATTAACAATTATATCATCATAATTTTTTAATAACTTACTAACTTCTTTTTCATATGCTGATCTATTATCTAACATAAAAATTCTTTTAATTAAATAACATATCAATCCAAAAACCAAAATACTAACAATAACTACCAAAACTATTAGTATTTTACTACTAGTTAATAATTGTCCATCGAAAACTTTAGAAACCTTTGTTTCCTCTTTATTATTAGTTATCTTAATTACAGACGAACTAAGTGGTATTTTAATTAATGATTTATAATCATTGTTATAATCAAATCCCTCAACTTCACCATTCAAATTAGTAACATATGAAATTTCTAAATAACCATCAACTGAAATTTTAACTTCATTTTGAAAATCTTTTAAAATCTTCAAATACTTATCTAATTTCAAATCATAAGTAACATTATTACTGAACCGATCTTTTTCAAATTTAAAATCTTTATCTTCTATAATATACTCTTTATTTAAAACAACAGGATTACCATCTTTATCAGTAGATTCCCTATAATAAACTTTTAAATTAGCTATCAATTTACTATTACCCTTAGCCTTAGTAATATCACTAGCCCTAAAGTTATAAAATGAATTTATTCTAATATGATCAATCAAGTTTAAAATGTATGCTTCATCTTGATTTAAATATTCTTGCTCTATAAAATCATTGGATTTCAAATAAACTTTATAATCCATTCCACCTTTTTGTGTGTATTCCATAACAGGGATTCTATCATCTTCATTATCTTTATGTGTCAAACTACTATATAAATAACCAAGTGAAGAAACTTCAAAAATTATAGATACAACGAGCAAAATATAAACAACAATCTTTTTTACCTTTTCATCCTTCCAATTCACCATAGTCCACTCCTTTTTAAAAACAACATAATTTATAATAAAGTTATAAACTACTTTTCTTCTATTATAAAACCATAAACATTATAGCATTTTTAATATTACTTCTCAATAATATTTTTTAATTATTCTAAATAAAATGTCAAACATTCATTAATACAAAACACTATTGAATAAATTTTTCTAAACATATTTTAATATTTAACTCATCCGTAAATCACGCACTAGCTTCTTTAGTAAATTTATTTATAAAGTGAAAATAAAAATATAAAGTTCTTCGCTTATTTTGATATACGTAAGATATAGTTGCCTTAACTTCATCCTCTTCACCAAGTTCTGATAAAAAATGAGTATCAAGTACAAGATTAATATCCACTGTTTGCCCCGATCCTACCTCAGTAGAAGACATATTAGCACTAGCTCCTTTAATATAGTTAAACTCATTAAATAAAATCTCGGTTGAAACTTGTCCTTCGGTATAATCTAGTACTGTAGGATTAGTAAATGTTATTGTAAAAGTATTTGTTCTTCGAGAATTCGTACAGCCTGTCGATTTATAGTAATAAAGATGGTATGAATCACCTTCCCAGGTCTCACTATCAAACTTAATAAGACTCCATGAATTATCAGTTGTATAATAACGATTATTAGTCGTATCTCTAATTACTGGAGTAACAGGTAAGTTTTCTCCAGTGTAATAATCTACCGTTGAAGCCACACCTTTAACAGTAAGCGAGTCACTAAAAAAACCATAACCAATGGATAAAACTAATATAAAAACAGCCATTACCCCTATCATGCTACCAAATACTACATTAATGTTTTTTTTCATTATCTCACCTTCTTAGTTAACGCGACCTTTATCAACAATTACTTCATCACCAGCATCGGTATTCAATAGTTCATTTAAAATAAGTGTAGGATATCCCAAAACAGGGATGTCATATTTAATAACACCATCTACTTGATATTCTTTAACTGGGAATAAATCTAAGCTATCATTATTATCCCCTTTAGTTATAAATTGCAACTGACCATTCTCATCGGTTTTTATATCTACCACTCTATGTACAACATAATAATTATCCAACTTATATCTAATTACTTCACCTTTTTTAATCTTAGATACATCTTTATCCATAATTAAGACAATATCGCCTCTCTTAATTTTAGGATACATACTATCACTGGCAATAACTAATGGTTGTATAGGAAAAAGTCCTAAACCAAAACAAATCATTATAATAACTGATGCCAACATTACTAACCAACCTTTAAGCCCTACAACCTTATTTTCTTTTCTATCTAAAGTATGTCCCATCTTATTAATCAAATAATTAATGTAAACATATGAGAAAAATGGTACAACCGAATTTATAATAGAAAGAGTCGCCCAGTCTAAATCAGGTAAAATAGGCAATATATATATTAATACATCCGGTAATAACGTATACAAAGTCGAAAACCCGTAACCAGCATAATAAGATACATAACATAAATAAAAATTAGTAAGTATTCCTGGAAGAAAAGTCTGTAATAAAAATTCTAATATAGACAAAGAACTAGAAAAATAAGTATCCATTCTAAATATATTTAGATCTAAAATTGTAAATAATATTGAAATAAGTACAGCCCATAATAAGATCCTTTTTTTATCACAATTGTTAATCATATAAAATCTTACATATTCTTTAACCAAAACTACTGGAACTAACATCCATAGATTTGATAATATACCTTTTAATGAACCATCATAAGGATTATAAGCAAACCCCTTTATATAACCCAATGAAAAATAAATGAAAAAATAAATTAATATCGTAACAAAAACACAAAAACCAACTTCTTTTTTATATTTAAAATTAGGAATAACTTCATTTCTAAAAAAGAAGAAGACTAAAATGCCAATAAAGATCCACATCACTGGTTTAACTATATATGCATATGAACTTGAAAAATTAGCTGCAGAACCAGTTATTTCCAATAATAGTGAAGCAAGCATTAATAAACTCAAAATCACTATTTTAATAGATTTTTTCATAATATCACTTCACCATTCCAACCTAACTTATTTTTATATTCTAAATTCTATATTTAGTTTTACTACGCTCCAATTTGTTTATAATTAAGCTTAATTGAGAATTCCACATTTTCTGAGGATGCACTAGAATTTTCATCCCACATTACTTTAACTATAAAATTTTGGGTTTCATTTTGATTTAATTGTTGATCTTTAACTTCAGCCAAACCTGTATAAGAGATTTTAACATTTGCATCAGCTGTAAGTCCTGTTTCTTGAATCTCTCTTAAAACAGCTGGAATTGTACCTTTATTTGTAACTATAATTGGAATCTCTACATAAGCCCCAGGATATTCCAACTTTGGAACATTAATTGTTAAAGTTTTTCCATCAGCAGAAATTTCAGCCGTAGCTCCACTAGATCCAACTTGAGTTGTAACACTTGCAGCTGTAACACTAACATCAAAATTTCCCTGTGCAGTTGCAGTTCCTTTAATTTCTATATTTTCTTCGAAAAGTGCATAACCAATAGAAAGTGTTAAAAACAAAATAATTACACCAATTAAAACAAAATTTTGTTTCTTCATAGTTACCCTCATCTTCCTTATAATAGTACTATATATTATAACTTATAATATCATTTATTCCCATTTTTTGTCAACTATCAATACCCCGCTATATAACAAAAAAAGTAGAAAATTACCCACTTTTTTATTTGCTTTGTACAAAATTTAACTTAACTTTAAAGTTAATATTAGATGCTGAATCATTAACTTGTGAATCCCACTCTACCTTAATTGTCATATTAGCGGATTCTCCTACCTTCATTACTTTATCAACTATAACATCACCTGAATAGCTTACCTTAACCGCCCTATCTTTTTCAGTTAAACCTTCTGGAATAATTTCTCTCACAATAGCATTAACAGAACCAACATTTGTTATTGTAACAGGAATTACCACATATGCTCCTGGATAATCAAGTTTATTTACTTTTATTTCCACAGTGTTTATACCATCAATAGTCTTAATTTCCGCAATACCTTCGTCCCCAATACCATTAACATCTGTATATCCAACTTTTGTAATCTCTCCAATCTCAGTAAATTTAACTTCAAGATTGCCTTGAGCAGTAGCGGTTCCTTTAATATTTAAAGCCTCTGCAAAAAGGGCATAGCCAATAGCCACAACTAAAATTAATGCAATAATACTTACTATAATAATATTTTGCTTTTTCACCTATTACACCCTCCTCTATAATACACCTTAATAATACCATTTATATTAGTTTCCCGTCAACAAATTATCTTTTTTTTACACATTGCCACAAAAAAAAGGACTAATAAAGTCCCAAAATTTTTCTTTCATAAAACTTACGAATTAATAGTAGCCGTTGTACCTGTTGAATTAATAATATTTTCTAATACAGCCGATCTATCACGTAAAATATCAACTTTAATAATATCCATATTCTCAACTATTTCATCAAGTAATTTTTTCATAGATGGTTCTAGCTTTTTCTTAATTAAGTTATCCACAATAACTTCTAAATTATTTAATCTAGAATATTTACCATAATACGTATTCTTAACACATGCATTACATAGCTTTTTAAATGTCCCTAAATCAATATCATCAAATCTTTTATCTTCTAATATTTTAAATGCTGTATAAATATAATTATTACTAATTGCTTTATCTAGAATAGTTTCTCCTTTATCATTTTTAATATTTGGAGTAAAATTTTTCTTTTTTCTTAATTGTTCTACTACCCTTAAAGCTCCAACAGAATTATCTAAAGCTAGAAAATGGCCAAATGTATTTCCCTCAACATTTTGATGATTTACATTCCAATTTCTTTTTTTCATAACTTTCATTACTAAATCATATTGTTTAGCTTTTAACAGTCTCGTAACAACATCATTTCCGGCTCCATCACAAGTATTTACATTTATCTTATTTTCCTCAAGTAACTTTTCAACTACTTCAAAATTATTTCTTTTAATAAGACTAAATACCAGGGACGGCTCTTCTGAGCAAACATCCATTACTTGTTGCTCGCTATAAAACATAAATAACACCTCTTTGTTTGCGTTGCAGTTATATATTCTATCAAACTGGTATCCTTTTGTCAAATTGACCACCATCCTTATACCTTAATTATGGTGCCGACCAAACGTTCTTATACAAAAAAACAAAAGTTCTTTTACATAAATAATATTAAAAAAGTACTTAGTGTATTTTGAATACAATGAACACTCATATTAATAAATATATTATTTGTTTTTACATATGCAATAGCCATGATCACTCCCATAGCCACATACTGCAATGATTGGATTATCATTTGATATATTCCTACCTCTGAACCAATTGTATGTAAAAGTCCAAATATTAATCCAGATACAATCACAAATAAAACATCATTTTTAATAAATCTCCGTATACATCCTCTAAAAATAATTTCTTCCACAAATGGTGCCCATAAAATTGCAAGTGGAGCAACATACCAAAGTGGAGCTTCATTTAAACCCATCTGATTAGCGGTAACTACTGCTCCGCCCAAAAGTAATCTAATAATAGCCGCCAAATATGAGACTCCAATTAGTATTGCCCACCACTTAAATGATTGTCCTACATGTAAAGCTACATCGCTCTTATAAGCTTTAAAATCTCTCTTTAATCTCTTACTAAAGACAAAAAATGCAAAAACAAATATCCCAATATAATAAATAATTGCTACAATAATTGTCACAATTGGACTCAAATTTTTTATAAAAAATTGCGTAAAATATAAAAGCATTAATATAATTGTTAATATTATATCTTTTTTACTGATATCCATTTTTTCAAGTTTTTCTAAACTTCTCCTTTCGTCTCTTATTTCTTTTTTATAATCAACTTTTGGAATTGTTCCAATTATTACTAAAGCAATTACTCCAAGCAATATAATTAAACTATTTCCAAATAATAGTATTGAAACAGTCACTAATATAATAGAAAGTATCTTTTTTCTCCCAACTTGATTTTTAGAAAAAATCACTAGTAATATTAATGCCAAAATTGCTCCTACCACAGCTGTCAATATAATCGATGCATAAATTGTCTCATATGAATACATGCCACCAAGCACATCTTTTAATTGCTTAGGTAAACTCGAAACCATCTCCATCATTGCATCAACTTGTTTTTGTGCAATTTGTTTTGCGAATATTCCATAATAAGCACTTACTAAAAATTGAACTATCGCATAAACAATTAAATAAATTTTCTTCTTCATATTTAACGTCCTCCTAATAAAAGATAAAAAGATTAATAATTACAATTAATCCTTTTATTTACATCATATTTTTAAAAAACTAAGTTATTCGTTATTTTAATTTTGTTCCACAATTTGCACAGAAATTATATCCATTATTTTTTGTTCCACAATTCGGACAAAATGCTGATGGAGTAGCTGCTGAGGAAGCATCATCTAAAGTTTCTGCATTTGTTCCATTGGCAACAACACCTGGATGTAATGGTTGTCCACTTGGAGTTTGTCCTTGTGCATAAGCTGTATGAGTTGAACCAGCATTATTCATCGCATTATTAGTAGCTCCACCAAACATTCCACCACTTGCCATATTCATCATCCCAACACCCATGAAACCATTCATTGCTCCATTTTCATTACTTGCTGCAGCTTGAACGGCATTCGCATAAGCTCCAGTAAGTGTACCTTGTTGCATAAATGAGTTTGATGATAATTCATAGTTATCAATTTTCTTTTCACTTTCTTCATCAAGTGTTACTGATTCAACTATAAATCCAACTAAACTTAATCCACGATCACGAATTGGTTGATCAAAAACTCTATCTGTCATAGTTTTCTTAATCTCATCAGTACTATTTGGTAAATCTAAAGCAGCAACTTTATGATTTGCACTTCCTAATTCACTTAAAACATTTTGGAAAGAAGCAACAACTTCTGATCTCATTTGGTCAGTAATTTCACTCTTATTATAAACTTCTGCAGTTCCTGCTACTTTACTCATAAATATTGCTGGATCAGCAATTCTAAATGTATATTTACCAAAGCATTTCACTTCTACGCGAAGTGGATTAACTCCACCTGTCATTTGATTTGGAATTGGATGTCCCCAATCTTGATAAGGAATTGGGGCTGGTGTACCAAACTTATTATCCATAATTTCTTTACCATTTAAGTAAAATACAGCTTGTTCCTTATTAGTAGCTCCATTATATACAAAACGAGTCCACATTTCTTTAAACACTGGACCAAATTGACCAGCAAAGAATGATGGAGATGTAGATTGATCAAAAGTATAAATACCTTCTTCAGCTGTTGCATCTACTACTCTACCACTATCAAAGATTACTGCAATTTGTCCAGGTGCTACTTGAATAGCACTATCTTTGGTGATTATACCATTTGCAGTAGTCACCTTTTTCATTAAGATATCTTGACCTAAATCCTCACATTTAATATATTCTTTCCATTGATCGCCTAAAGTACTACCAATAGCACCCACAGCGGCTCTTATTAATCCCATATACTTTCTCCTATCTTTTTATTTACCTTAATTATAACACATATTTTGATTACGTCTATACTATGACTTGTTTTTTTTACATCTAGTAGTATCAGATCCCATAAGACTATCACTAATATCATTAATAACTACAGAATTATTATCCAAAAATTCAATTGATGACTTTGCCATTTTAACCATTTTATTCATTGACACTAATATAAACATTCCAATTGCTGTTCCAATAAGCGCAAAAACTAGTGCTTCCAAAACGATAGAATCTTTATGAACTGTCCCATCTACATCAATAGTAACATCTTCTCCCTTAGTTACCTCTCCAATTCCCACAAACCCGCCGACCGAATTTACAAACATAGAACAAGCTGTATAAAATTCTTTTTTCAACAATTTATTGTAAACATTTTTAAGTATTGGCTGCATTCTTGAATTAGGAAATAATTGATAAGCTAAACCATCTGTTGTCATATAAATTCCACCCTCATCAAAATCAATTAAAAGCAGTAAACCATCATCTCTAAAATAATTATATTGATAAAAATTATGAGCATAATCTTTTGTATTATCAATAGGATTATCCTTGATAGTTACTATTACTAAATCCATATTAGTCTCATTTACAAACTCCATAACTTTTTTATAAAGTGCTGCCTCTTCCTTATCAGTAAGTACCTCTGCAAAATCATAAATTTTCTCGTCTGAATTAACTGCTGGAGTACTTAAAATATCATTTTTATTACTTTCATTAACTACTATCCCTCCGGGTACTAACAAATTATCATCAGTTCTAATATTAACTTTAGTACTTGCAAAAACATCATAACAATTAAATAAAATACAAATTACTATTAAATAAATTATCTTCCTTATTTTCATATTATCACCTACATTAAATATACTTTAATCCTATAATTGCCACTGCAAATAAGATTATAAATATTAATAATGCCCACAAAATAGTTTCTTTAACTCCTATAGGAATATTTCCTATAATTTTTCCTGTTTGTCCATTCATTGCAAAAGTATAATCTTTATTTTTATACTTTATATTAACCATCCACACTGGTAATAATATGTAATATGTATTTTTAGGTACAACGCTCATTTGATTATTTGTTACGCTAACACTATCATGGCTAACCGTTCTTGCCATTAAACCAACAGCCGTCTTATTAGATCTGCCACTAGCTCTTTCTAAACCAATATCTTCTAAAATATCATATTTTTCAGCTAAAAAACCCGACAAATAAGCATGATTATACTCCGTCAACTGATTATAATCAAATGGTTCTAAAGAATCCATTAAATCATCAGGAAACCTAGAAGATGCATCCGCTAAAACTTTATTAAATCTAAAATTACCTGACTTTCTTACATTATACTGATCAACTTTAGTATATTCATACTCATCATCACTCCAATGTTTAACATCCTCTCCTAAAAAATCAACCGTCCCACTAACTTCTAAATCATAAGCCCAAAAAGGAATATAAATACCTGTAACTTTTTTAATATTCTTTATATCCTTAAAACATCTTGGTGTTAGAGGTTTCTTACTAATTAACTTTTTAAATGCTTCGACTGCATCTTTCTTAATATTTTTAAAAGGAATAATAAAATCAGGCATTCTTCCAGCAGTAATTTTATCTTTTAAGATTGCTGTACTTCCACAATATAAACAAAAAGTAGCCGTTGTGTTTTGATCAGCAATTATTTCCGCCCCACAGTTTTTACAACGATAAACATCCATGTTATCTTGAACTTTTTCTACAACAACTTCACTTTTTGAATTAGACTCCATACTACTAGCATTACTATATTTTTGCATTTCTTCTAAATTAAATTTACTAGCACAATACTCACAATCCCAGCACTGATTTACTGGATTAAAATTAATCTTTGCCCCACAAGTTGGGCACTTATTATCTAATGCCTCCATCCTATCACTCCTCTACCATAACAAAATTATACCACACTTATTATTTTAAAAACATGCATAAAAAAATTCAGCCTCACGCTGAATTCTTAATTATCTTGTTTTTTAAGACTAGATTCTTTTTCCACAACTTCTACTAACATTTTACCTTCTTTAGAGTTACAATCAACATTTATATTACTTAATCCACTTGTATTTTTAACTACTTCAACAATATTATTCTTTTCCATACTTATTCACCATTAATAATATTATCAAAATAATATTTTTTATACTATTTATCCATACTTTTAATTAATTTTACTAAATCACTAGCTGAATTTCGATTCATAAGTTTACGTTGATTTTCGACCATACTCTTTCGTAATTCACTATCATTTAACAATTTATGAACATTTTCAAGTATCTCTTCATTAGAATCACATTTTAAGCCCATACCATGTTCTTCAAAGAAAATAGAATTATATGTTTCAATACCGGGAATAGGAAAAACATGTAACAATGGTTTTCCAAGACACGCAATCTCTGTTGTAAATAATCCACCTGGTTTAGATAAAACAATATCCGAAGAATAAATCAAATCATTAATATTCTTAGCAAAACCCAAAGAAATTAACGAATCATTATTCTTCGCTTTTAATTCATTATATAATTTTTGATTTGTTCCACATACCACTATAACCTTACAATTATCAATATTTAATAAATCATCAAGTATTTCCGTAATTTTTCCAAAGCCCATACTTCCTAACATAATTAAAATTACTTTTTCATACTTGATATTATAATCAGCCCTAACATCTTTTGCTTCTTTAAAAAAGCGCGTAGAAATAGTAATTCCTATATTAACTAAAATATCCTTAGGTATTCCTTTTTGTATAAATCTTTCTTCAAGTCCCTTTTGCATTACCAAATAATTAGGTTGTGTCTCCTCCATAAAAGGACAAGGCTCATAATCTGTCGATACAGTAATAAAGTTAATCTTTTTAGGAAAATCATATTTATTAATAGCCGTTAAAGTAAGAGCTGGAAATAGATGTGTTGCTACAACAACGTCAAATTCATTATCCACAATATAATTATATAAAGTACGTCTATGTAATTTATTCACTAAATAAACCGGACTTCTTAACTTTGTTTTACTATATAATTCTCCTAATTTATAAATGTTTTTAAATACTTCACCATTACCGCCTAAGGTTGATAAGTATGCTTTTGAAACAAAATCTTTAGCCTTAACATCGACAATATCATAAAAATTTTTAAATACACTTTCTATATTATTATATTTCAATTCTTCTAAAATATATCTTGCACAAGCATCATGACCAGCACCTGTACTACATGATAAAATTAATACCTTCATTATATCTCCCTTTTCATAATTTCATAAGTTCTATTCTTTAAATCTTCAATTCTCTCTGTAACGTCTAACTCTTCATTTGGATAAATCGCCTCTAACACCACTGCTTGAATACATTTTTTCTTCTTATACAATTTATATATGCCAGTTGGTTCCTTAAAAACAAATTTTATTGGTTGAATTGCAACATTCGCATCAACCGCCATCTTAAAAGCTCCATATTTAAAAGACCTAATATCTTCATAATAAGGCCATAATGACCCTTCCGGATACATTTGAATATTTTTTCCTTTTTCTAAAGCCTCATTGATTTGATTATAAAAAACATTTTTTTGAAGCCTATCTTTAGGAATTGGTATCGCATATAAAACTTTAATCAAATGCCTAATAAAAGGAATTTTAAAATTACTTTGTAAAGTTGGAAAATAAACTCTCCTTGGATAATGTACCAATCCTATCATCGTACAATCCATTGGATGAATATGATTAGAAATAGAAACTACTCCACTACTTCTCACCAATTTATCTTTATTTACCACTTTAAATCCAAATAAAATCTTATTCAGAACTATTAAAATAATTCCAATGGGTAAAAATAAAAGATTAGAAATAAAATTAAAAATAAAATTACTAGATATATATTTATAATTATCTTTAATTTTAAATTTTAATGGTTCCCACATATGAAAAACATGAGCATCTTCTTCTAACGTATCATAATTATATCGTTTCATAACAATCACCTAATGCTACAATCATACCATAATTCGACATTTTTTTCAATTTATAAAACCTCACTTTTTAAAAAGTGAGGCTCTAAGAATTTATTTATTTTATTTTTTCTTTGGTTTAATAACTTCAATTCCACCCATATATGGTCTTAAAGCTACTGGAATATTAATACTTCCATCTTCATTAATATTATTTTCAATAAAAGCAATTAAACCACGAGGTGTAGCTAAGACTGTATTATTTAATGTATGTAAATAATAGCTTCCTTTTTCACCTTTAGCTCTAATACCTAAACGTCTAGCTTGAGCATCACCTAAAGTAGAACAGCTACCAACTTCAAAATATGCTTTTTGACGTGGGCTCCATGCTTCAACATCACAAGATTTAACTTTTAAATCAGCTAAATCACCACTACAACATTCAAGTGTTCTAACTGGAATATCTAATCTTCTAAAGAATTCAACAGTATATTTCCACATTTTATTATACCAATCCATACTATCTTCTGGTTCACATATTACAACCATTTCTTGCTTTTCAAATTGATGAACACGATATACGCCACGTTCCTCAATACCATGAGCACCCACTTCTTTTCTAAAACAAGGAGAGTAACTTGTTAAAGCATATGGTAAATTTTCCTTCTTTAATAATTGACCTTTAAATTTACCAATCATTGAATGTTCACTTGTTCCAATTAAGAATAAATCTTCACCCTCAATTTTATACATCATGGCATCCATTTCCTCAAAACTCATAACTCCAGTAACTACATCACTTCTAATCATAAAAGGTGGTACACAATAAGTAAATCCTTTATCAATCATAAAGTCTCTAGCATAACTTAACATAGCAGAATGAACTCTTGCCATATCTCCCATTAAATAATAAAAACCATTTCCAGAAGTTCTACCCGCAGCATCTTTATCAAGTCCATTAAAACTTTCTAAAATATCAGCATGATATGGCACTTCAAAATTAGGAACAACTGGTTCACCAAATCTTTCGTTCTCAACATTTTCCTTATCATCTTTACCAATTGGTACACTGGCATCAATAATATTAGGAATAACCATCATTTTTTCTTTAATAGCTTTACTTAATTCATCAAATTCTTTTTCTAAAGTAGCTATCTCATCAGCCGTCTTCGCAATCGTTGCTTTTACTGCCTCGGCCTCTTCTTTTTTTCCTTCTTTCATTAATTTACCAATTTCACCACTTAAACGATTCTTATCTGCTTTTAAACCATCTACACGTACTTGTACCTCACGTACTCTAACATCTAATTCTTTTACTTCATCTACTAAAGGTAATTTCTTATCTTGAAATTTCTTTTTAATATTCTCTTTTACCATTTCAGAATTTTCTCTAATTAATTTAATATCTATCATATTATTTACTCCTCTTCTATTTTCCTTAAAATATTCTTTTCTAAAATCATTTCAACTTCTTCACTATTAAACTCTTTACTCACAAGTTTTTGAAGTTCATCTTTTACATTTTTATAATCAAAAATCAAAGTCTCCTCTTCATCCCCAAACATCGAGACTGCAAAAGTCATATCATCCGTTGATACTCCAACATGATCAACTCCTACAATCGAAGCAATATGTTTTATATGTTCTAAATATTTATCTTTTAAATTTAAAACATTCTTTTCGCAACCATCAACAAATCTAGAATATGAAACTACACCAATTACCGCATCAAATTCTTTTAATGTTCTTAATTGTTCATCATCTAAATTCCTTACATGTGGATAAACTTCATAAGAATTAGAATGACTCGCAATAACCTTTACTTTTTTCCCTAGACTCTTCTGCTTCCTTAAAAAACAAATAGTATCATAAAAAGTCTGTTTATTCATATGTGACATATCAATTATAATCCCTAAATCAATAGCTTTTTTTAAAAGCTTTTTTCCAGCACTCGTTAAACCATAATCACCATTATTACCAGATCCATATTTATTAGGATTATTCCATACTAATAACATACTTCTAAGTCCAGCTTTATAAAGTTCTTCTAATTCTTTTTCATCTTTAATATAGTCACATCCTTCTATACTAAAAATTAAATTTTTACCAGGAAAATATTTTTGAAGAATTTCTGTTGAGGTTTTAAACATTTCCAAAACATTTATTTCTCCATACTCTTCTCCAAGTTCCTGTTTCATTTCTTCTTCATTCATAAAATATAGATTACTAAACACCCCCGAGACATTATCTTCTCGGTAATTTGCTAACCATTTATCTAAATATGAATAATCACTTCTTAAATAGCATTGATATACAACAGATAACAAATCATAATGCATATCTATCACTTATATCCCCTCCTATAATAAAAAAAATGATACCTAAGGAGTGCCAATACAGCACGGTACCATCCTTTATTTTTCTTAATTTTGATAACGGCATTACCCGGAATTTCTTCATCTATAGAGTAGATAAATAAGCCTTTAATATCGTTTTCACCAACCACGATTTCTCTAAAATTAAATAAACTTATTATT
>CAZTRE010000019.1:0-20916 GCA_964616405.1 uncultured Mycoplasma sp.
GAGCTAGTGTAATGTAAAGTTAATTTGTAAATAAAAATGTCTAATTGTGTAAGGTTTGTTGATTATTTTCTATGGTAGGTTTATCCTAATAATAGGGAGTGTGATACGAATGATTTATCCTTCTATCGATAAATTACTTAATGTAGTTGATTCTAAATATGAATTAGTTCATATATCAGCTAGAAGAAGTAAGGAAATAGCAAGAGATAGATATTTACAAAAGCCTGAATCCGAGTATAAATGTAAAAAGAATATAGGTAGGGCTCTTGAGGAGGTCGCTGAGGGCTTAATCAAGGTAACAAAAAAGGGGAAAGAGTAATCCTCTTTTTTTTGGATTTTTTTTTTGATATAATTTGATTAGGTGATGCATATTGAAAATAGAAAAGTATAAAAAAACCACAAAGGGTAGATATAAAATCTATTTAGATGATGGTAGGGAACTTGTGTTATATGAAGATGTCATTTTGAAATTTGAACTTTTATTAAAGAAAGAGATACTTGAAGCGGATATGATGGCTATTAATATGGCTAATCAGGAATGTGATGTATATCAAGTAGCTGTTGAAAGTATTAATCATAGATTTAAGAGTATTTATGATACTAGGGAATTTTTAATAAAGAAGGAATATCCTATTGATATGATTGATAGGGCTATTGAAAAGTTAGAGAAGCAAGGATATTTAAATGATAGGAGTTTTGCGAAGAGTTATATTAATAATCAAATTGTAACGACTAATAAAGGACCTTATAAAATAAGAAGGGAATTAAGTGAACATAGAGTGAGTTGCGAAATAATTAATGAGGAACTAGAAGTGTTTGATGTTTCTCAACAACTTGAAAAGATTAAGAAGGTCGCGACTAGGTTATTTAATTCGAATAAAAATCGTGGGGGAGCAATTCTAAAAAAGAAAATTGTTAATGATTTGATTAATCTTGGTTATGACATTAGTGTTATTTCAAAGGTTTTAGAAGATTTTGATTTTTCTAATAATAAAGATATTGCGGAGAGAGAATATGAAAAACTTTATAAAAGATTAAGTCGTAAATATGAGGATAAAGAGTTAGAGTATAAGATTAAAGAAAAGTTGTATCAGAAGGGATTATATTATGAAAATTAAGAATTTTATAAATAAGCATAAATATGTTTTATGTTTTAGTATAATGCTTATTGGCTTTTCATTATTTATGACGCTTTTATTCCACAAAGAAAGTGATTATTTTTGGCATATAAAAGCAGGAGAATATATGTTTAAAAATAAGGAGATTTTAACCAAGGATGTTTTTTCTTGGTTTATGGGTGGAAGTTATTGGATGTCTCATGAGTGGCTTTTTGATTTAAAGATTTTTTTACTCAGTGAAGTATTTGGTAAGATGCATTTATTTGTTTATACATTTGGATGTACTCTGCTTTTACTTGGAATATTATTTTTTACTAATAAGGATAAGTACTTGAAAAATATGATTTTTAGTATGTTTTGGGTTATCAGTTTTTTAATGTTTTGTATTTATATGCAGGCTAGACCTCATTTACTTAGTTTTAGTTTTTTAGCTTTAACAATTTATTTTACATATGATTTGTTTAAAAATGCAGAATCAAAGAAAATATATTTTTTACCGGTAGTTACATTATTATGGGCTAATTTCCATGGTGGTTCTAGTAACTTAAGTTATATATTTTGTTTAGTATTTTTAGTTATTGGTTTATTTAAGTTTAATTTTTCAAAAATTGAAGCTAAAAGAATAGGTAAAAAGCAGGTTAAAAAACATTTAGTGGTTGCCATTTTATGTATGGGAGCTATTTGTATTAATCCACATGGTATTAAGATGCTTATTTATCCTTATGCAAATATTCTTGATACAGTAATGGTTAATTTTATAAGTGAATGGCAACCGACTGTACTTAGTAATCCTAGTCATTATCCTTATTTTATTTTTATTGCGATAATTTTACTTATATTTATATTTAGTAAGAAAAAATTAGAATTTATTGATTTAGTATTATTCGGTATAGCTGTTGTTTTAGGGCTTAAAAATATTCGCTTTTGGGGATATACTTATATAATTATGAGTTATGTGATTTTCGATTATATTGAAGCAAGAAGGCCGGATAAAGGAACAAGTTTAGTTTTATTAACTCTTAGTTGTATGTTTATTATTTTCTTTATTTTGGGTATTCCTGTGGTGATTAAAGAATATGATAAAATGGTTTTAAGTAATAAATTAATTAATGTTATTAAAGATGAAAATCCAAAACGGTTATATAATATGTATGATTATGGTGGAGAGTTAGTTTATAATGATGTAGCGGTATTTGTAGATGGTAGAGCAGATTTATATTCTAGATATAATTTGAGTGATTATAGTGATATTTCAATGTTACAAGGAAACTATATTAAGACTATTAAAAAATATAATTTTGATTATTTCTTGGTTTCTTTAGAATATCCTATCGCCACATATTTAAAGCATAATGATAATTATGAAGAAATATATAAAGAGAAAGATATTGTTTTGTACAAAAAAAATTTGGCTAATTAATAACCAAATTTTTTATTGTTCTGTTGATGCTTGACTTTTTGCAGCTTCAAGTAATTGCTCCATTAGTTTATTATATTGCTTTTCCAGAACTGTATCATTCCATTTAATATTTTTTTCTTTTCTAATATCAATTAGAGTTTGATAATATAGAGTAGGGTCAGAATCAAGTTTTTGAAGCATTATTTTTTCTTTAATATCTTCTTCAGAATCTTTTAAACTAGCTTTTTCTTTTTGACCAGTTTTTAAAATAATGTGATAACCATATTTTGTTTTAACGGGTTTCTTAGTATATTCGTTTGTTTTTAATTCTTTAACTGCATCACTAAACTCTTCAACCATTTCATCCAATTCAAAATATCCTAAATCACCACCATTTTTGGCAGAGGCAGTATCTTGAGAATATTTCTTAGCTAGTTTAGAGAAATCTTCACCTTTTTTTAATTTTTCAATTATTTTTTCGGCTGTTTTTTTAGCTTCATTTTCGGCTTCTTCTTTTTCTTCTTCAGTAGCATCTTGTGATGTTGAAGGAGTAATTAAGATGTGTTTTGCTTTTACTTGTCCAAAAATCTTTTCATTATAGTACTTTTCTACTTCATCTTTTTTGATATTCTTTTTAACAAAATCTTTTACAGCTTGTTCTCTTTTATATTCTAGTCTTAACATATCTTCTAATTCATCTTCATCGTTTACGCCATAATATTGAGATAATACTGCGTTTAAAGTCTCTTTATCTTGATATGATTTCTTTAATTTATCAACGACTTGTTTTACTTTTTCATCTTCTTCATCAGTTTGTGGATAATCTTTATCAAGTAATTCGTGATCAATCATATCGATTAAAGTGGAAAGATTTTTTTCTTTGATATTTTCATAGTAATCTGTGGCAGTGATCTTACCACCATCTACTAAAACAGCTACTTTAGAGCCATCTTTTACTTCTATTTCTTGTTTACAACCTGTTACAAATAAAGAAAGTAATAATAAACAACTTATACTTAAAATTAACTTTTTATTTTTCATATTTTTCCTCCTATATACTTAATTATAATAACAAAGTTTTAATTTTAGTGCAATAAATATGAACACAATTTTATATTTACCATAAAATATGATGAAAGTATAAAAGAAGGAGGAGAAATTATGGGTAATAATCATGTATCTGGTTCGGCTATCGTTTTAGTACTATTTATTTTATTAATTATCATTTTAGGTGCTTACATTTAAGGAGGTGTTCTAAGTGTCTTGTTCTAATGGCGAAGTTACTGCTAGAAAATGCAACGGTTATGTTCTTGTTTTAATTTTATATATTTTACTTGCAATCATTTTAGGAGGAGCATTAACTTGTTAATGGCTCTTTTCTTTATAATAATAAAAAATACCAAGGGTAGTTATGCTCTTGGTATTATAATTTAGTAATTATGCAGAAAGTTTAGAGAATACCTCATCTAAATCTTCTAACATATCTTTGTTATAGTTAAAGTCTACTAAATCATTTTGATATCTTGGTGTTAGGTGAATGTGAAAATGAGGAATCTCTTGACCAAGTAAATTGTTTTCAGAAATAGTTAGACCTTCGCAGCCTAATTTTTCTTTTAGTAGAGGATAAAGGGTATCTCTAATAATTTTAAAGCTATGACTAATTATTTCTTCATTAATATCAAAAATGTTTGTATAGTGTTTCTTTGGTAGGACAAGTAAGTGACCATTTGTTGTTGGATTAATGTTCATAATTACTTTTATTAAATCATCTTCATAAACTGTTTTGGAAGGTAATTCTCCTTTAATTATTTTACAAAATATACAATCGTTCATATATGCCTCCTAATTTAAATATTCGTAAGTTATATTATTTTCACTTAGAATATCTGTTTGCTTATTATTTATTATATCATTAATTATTATAGATAAATTATTATTTTCTATGTTTTTAGTTGTAATATTGTAAATTTTTATTGATTTAGTTATATCATGAAGGTCAGTTATTACGAAAGTATAATTCTTGGGCGTAATATTTTCTTGTTCTAGAGTAGTCATTGTGGTGGTTATAGAATTAGTTATTTCTTTTTCTTCCCATGATGTAGTTATTTCTTTTTCTAGGGTATATATTCTAAGTGTTTCTAAGTTTTCTTCTTTTATTAATAGTTCTTTTACTTTAGGAGAAAAGTTATTATATGTATTGTTAATGTTTATTTTTACAGTTTGATTTGTTTTATCTTTGACTATTGTTTCTATTTTTTTATTTAAATAATTAAGGAATGTTTTTCCTTCTTCATAATCTTCTTTATAAGTATCAGTTATTTGTTTATTATAATAAGTTATATAAAAGTATAAATGATTATTAGTTTTATCAGTTACTTTCATAGTAAATTTATTACCTTTATTTTTTATTTGACCTGTTTTTATATTTAACGAATTATAGTTTGTAGTTAAATATTCATTTAGGGAATTTTTTATTTTGGGTAAAAAAATAATATTTTTCTTTTCTTTTATAATTATGGTTCCAAAAATTATAAAAATTATTAAGAAGAAGAGAGCCATTTGCATAGTTAATTTGTGTTGAATATTCATTTTATCACCAGTTTTATTGTATCTTATTGTCTAATTATTTGCAACGAAAGGATTTTAATAAACTAATGCCTTTTTTAAAAAAGTGGTTGTTAAAATAAATGTTTTGTGTTAATATAAGGTATATAATAGGGTTAAAATAAAAGAATAAAATCGGGTGGTGTTATAATGCAAATTCAAAAAGGACTTGTAAAATATAAAGATCGTACTGATATAGTATGTACATATGGTCTTACAGAAGATGGAAAACAATATTATTTTTTAGATGAAAGTTCTATTCCGAATGGGAATATTATAGCATCTACAGCGTTGGTTGAGGCAGTTGACCCGGTTGTTGTTGCCAGTTCAGTCGGAGTAATTGATCGTGAAGGAAATGTTGTTATTCCGTTCGAAAATAAAGCAATTAAACCAATAGGAACAGAATTTTTATTGGTAGAAAAAGCTACAGCTACTACTCCAAGTGTTATTGAAGCTATTAATTTAAGAGGAGATCCATTAGCAGCTACTAGATTAGTTACAACTCCAGCAACTATAAAAGATAATATGAATGCTAAGATGGGTGAAGATGGACGCTTTATTTTTAATGATCAATTTTCTGAAGCAACTATTTATGATATAAATGGTAAAAATGTAATAAATAATGAGTATTATAGTTTTATTGGTATAAAGAATAATGAAACTTTGTATTTTAGTAAAAATACAGTTGATTCTCCAGTTATAGAATTTTCTTTGTCTTCTACGGGACAAGGTGAGGAAGCTTTTCCAAGTAATAGTGTTAGTGAAAAGTTAGATGTTCAAAATACAGATGTCACTCAAGAAACTATTGATGGGGCTATGAATGGAGACGATTTAACACCTGCTTTTGGAGATATCGCTCAAAATGAAGATGGACAAGTAATGGTTGATAATGAAACGTCAACTGATCAAGATGAAAACATTGATGGAAAAGAAGATACTAAAGATATAAATAGTGGCTTTTCACTTGATGATGTTGCAGCAGATATTCCTAATAATCAAGTTGAAATGCCAGTTAAGTTAGATTCTTTGGAAACAAATGAAGAATTAGAAAATGTAACTACAAATACAGAGAATGTTGAAGATACAAAAGAAGATGCAGTTCCAATGGATAAGCCTGCAGATGAATCTGGGCTTGTTTCTTTAGAAGAGAAAGAACCTGAAGTTCCAGAGTCTTCTTTACAAGCAGATAAAGTTAATGAAGATGAATTAGTATCTTTTGATTTCAAAGATAATATTAATTATGATAGTACTAATAAAAGCATAGATAAAATAATGATGGATGATAAAAGAGAAAGTGTTGATGATCCTTTTGATAAAGTAGATTATTTTAAAAAGGATTTGTTAGATACTGATTTAGAGACAGATGTTTTTGCTGATTCAGTATTTCATGCAGATAAGATTATTAATGATACATTTGATGATACGGGATTAACTTTTTCAACAAAGGATACAATTATTGAGGATGTTGCATCAACATTATCTAATTTGATTAAACTTAATAAAGCCCAAAAAGAAAAAATAGCAATTTATGAGGAAAAACTTGAGCAATTAGTTGCGACATATAGAAATGTTGTAGAAAAGGCAAGAAGTCAAGTTAGAGATTTAGAAATGTTGAAATCTAAAGTTAAAAATTATGAAGCTATTGTTAGTAAGCTAGAAAGTAAAATTCAAACTCTTGAAGATAAGATTCATACACAAGATAGATTGATAGCTAGTCAAAGTAGTGAATTAGAAAGTTTAAGACCACAAATTGAAGGTAAACGAGAATTAGCTAGAATTTTGGCAGATGCCCAAGACTTATTAGATCATGTTGAATAACATTGAAAAAGGTCATTTTGATGATCTTTTTTTTGTATAGTTATACTATTTGTGGTAGAATATAAGTGATTTTATATTTTAGTACCGGTTGGGATAAAATAAATATAGATGGAGATGAGCAAGATGTTAGAAATAAAGCATTTATGTGCAAGTGTTAAAGATAAAAATATTGATATATTAAAAGATTTTTCTTTAGGAATTAATAAAGGTGAAGTTCATGCAATAATGGGACCTAATGGAACTGGTAAGAGTACGTTAGCTAAAGTATTAATGGGACATTATGGATATGAAGTAACAGGTGGTACAATTTGTTTTGAGAAAGAAGATATTACTAAGTTGGATGTAAATGAAAGAGCTAAAAAGGGAATGTTTCTTTGTATGCAAGATCCGACTGTTATTGAGGGCGTTTCTAATAGTGAGTTTTTGAGAACGGCTAAAGGAGAAATTACGGGAAGTAAAGTAAACTTATATCAGTTTATTAAAGATATGGATAAAGCAATGAGCGATGTAAGTTTAGATAGTAGTATGTTACATAGATCACTTAATCAAGGATTTAGTGGTGGAGAAAAGAAAAAGAATGAAGTACTACAACTAAAAGTTTTAAAACCTAAATTTATTATTTTAGATGAATTAGATTCAGGCCTTGATGTTGATAGTTTACGAGTTGTTTGTACCAATATAAATGATTATATAAAAGAAAATCCTGATGTTAGTATTTTAATTATTACACATTATCCAAGAATACTAGAATATATTAAACCAGATTATGTACATATTATGGTTGATGGTAAAATTCAAAAGACTGGGACATTAAATTTAGCTTTTGAAATTGAAAAAGATGGTTATGCGGGAATTGGTGCTTAATGAAAGAAATAATTTATGTAGTAGATGATAACGAAAATAAAAACTATAAATATAATATAGATAAAGATACTATAATTTATCATTTTTCAATTAATAGTAGTAGTGAAGTTGAGATTAACTTAGTTAAAGAGGGAGTAAGTATTTATTATTACTATAATAATATTAATTATGATGATAATAGTTTTAGTATTAAAGTTAATCATTTAAAGAGCAAGACTCATAGTGAGATATTTAATCATGGAGTTAATGTTTTTTGTAATAAATTAATGTATTATGTTGATGGGGTTGTATTAAAGGAAAGTAGTAAGTGTACTTGTAATCAAGATAATCAAATTATTAATATGGATAATGGTAAGAGTACAATTTGTCCTAATTTACTTATAGATAATTATGATGTTGATAGTAATCATGGAGCATATATTGGAAAGTTTAAAGATGAGATTATGTTTTATATGATGAGTAGGGGTATAAGTAGAGAAGCTGCTTATAGATTACTTTTAAATGGTTTTTTGATAAATAGTGAAGTAAAAGAAAAGGATAAAATTAAGTTATTTTTAGATGAAATTGAGAAGATTTAGGAGGTGGTAAAATGCATAGAGAAGATTTTGCGATGCTTAATGAAGATATTGTATTTTTTGATAATGGTGCGACTACTTTAAAACCTAAATGTGTTGTTGATAAAATGACTGAATATTATACGAAGTATACATCAAATATCCATAGGGGAGATTATGATGCAGCAGTGAAGACTAATGAACTTTACGATGATACTAGGAAAGTTGTTGCAAAGTTTGTTAATGCAGAAAGAGACGAAGTTATATTTACTAGTGGGACAACGATGTCGATTAATATGGTTGTTTTTGGGTATATGGAAAAATATCTAAAAGCCGGTGATGAGGTTTTACTTACAAAGAGTGAACATGCATCTAATGTTTTACCTTGGATAAAGTTGAGTGAAAAACGGGGTATTATTTTAAAATATATGGAACTTGATAGCGAATATGCTCTTACTGTTGATAGTGTAAAAAAAGCTATTACTGATAAGACTAAAGTTATTTCTATTGCCCATGTTACTAATGTTGTGGGTGATGTGAGGGATATTGCCGCGATAGGAAAGATTTGTAGTGAAAAAAATATATTATTTTGTGTAGATGGGGCCCAGAGTGTTCCACATATGAAAGTAGATTTTAAAAATAGTAACATTGATTTTTTAAGCTTTTCTGGTCATAAGATGTGTGGCCCAACTGGAGTAGGGTGTTTAATTGTAAAAAGTAAATACTTAGATAAGATGGAACCGTTATGTTATGGTGGCGGAATGAATCAATTTTTCGAGGGCGATGGAAGTTATGAATTAAAAAGAGGTGTTACTAAGTTTGAAGCTGGAACGCCTCCAATAGCTGAAGTTATTGGACTTAGAGAAGCTATTTTATATTTAATGGATATTGGAATGGATAATATTCATAAACATGAGGTGGAACTTAAAAAATATTTAGTTAGCGAACTTAAAAAAATTAAAAATATAAAACTATATAATGAAAATTCTCCTAGTGGAATTTTGGCATTTAATATTGATGGAGTTTTTGCGCAAGATAGTTCGGTTTATTTAAACCATTATAATATTTATGTTAGAGCAGGAAATCATTGTACGAAGATGTTAAAGGATGAAATTGGGATTAAGAACACAGTTAGGGTTAGTATGTATTTATATAATACGAAGAAAGATGTCGATAGATTAGTAGAGGTTCTTAAAAAAAGTGATGATATATTTAGGGTAGTTATATAGGAGGTATTATGGATAGCAATTTACGTAGAGAAATCATTCTAGATAACTATCAGGATCCTGTGAATAGAGGATTAATAGAAGATGATGGTTATTTGAGGGTTAATACTAACAGTGAAAGTTGTATTGATAACTTAGATTTTATGATGAAGATTGAAGAGGGAATAGTTAAAGATATTAGATTTGATGGTGAGGCATGTGCTATTAGTACTTCGGCAACCTCTATTATGATTAGAAGTTTAATGGGGAAGAATGTAGAAGAGGTTAAAAATATTCTTACTAATTATAAAAAGATGATTAATGAAGAAGAATATGATAGTGAAATATTAGGGGAACTTAATGTTTATGATGAGATTTGCAAACAACCAAATAGAAAAAATTGTGCACTTCTTCCAGAAAGAGCGATAGAAGAAATGATAGAAAAGTTGAAGAATGAATAATATTGAAATGGTTAGATTAATCACAAAGACAACTATAGAAAAAAGTTAATAGATAAAGCAAGGTGATATGATGGAAATAATAGGAATAGATGAGGAAAAGATTAGAAAAATATCGAAAAAGAAAAATGAATCTGAATGGATTTTGAATTATCGTTTAGAGAGTTTAAGGAATTTTCAAGAAATTACAATGCCTAAATTTGGCCCTCATGTAGAACTTGATTTTTCAAAAATTGTTTATTATAAAGCAAACGATAGAGATGAGGCAATTCAAAGTGATTGGAATAGTGTCTTAAAACCAGTAGTTGATGAGCTTGACGAACTTGGGGTTTTGGAAAGTGAGAAGCATTTAAGCGGTATGGGAGTGCAATATGAAAGTGAAGTAATATACCATAATATGCTTGAAGAACTTACTAATAAAAAGGTCATCTTTACATCAATTGAGATGGCCATGAAAAATTATCCAGAATTAGTGAAAAAGTATTTTGGAAAGATTGTATCTAATGATGAGAATAAGTTTGCGGCACTTAATGGAGCGGTCTTTAGTGGGGGAAGTTTTATATATGTACCACCGCATACTAAGTTAGACAGGCCTTTACAGAGTTATTTTAGAATTAATAGTAAAAATATGGGACAGTTTGAGAGAACTTTAATTATTGTTGATGATGATAGTGAACTACATTATATTGAGGGATGTACTGCCCCTACATATAGTGAATCATCTTTACATGCTGCTGTTGTAGAAATATATGTTGGTAAAAATAGTAAGTGTCGTTATTCTACAATTCAAAATTGGGCTAATAATGTGTATAATCTAGTTACTAAGAGAGCTTTAGTTGATGAAAATGGTACAATGGAATGGATTGATGGAAATATTGGTAGTAAGGTTACGATGAAATATCCTTGCTGTGTCTTAAAAGGAGATAATTCAGAAGGAACTTGTATTACTATTTCTGTTGCATCAAGTAATCAAGAACAAGATAGTGGGGCAAAAATGATTCATTTGGGAAAAAATACTAAGAGCAAAATTATTTCTAAGAGTATTGCGAGAAATGGTGGAAATGCTACATATAGAGGAAAGGTATATATTGATACAGAAGCTACAAATAGTATTAGTAATGTAAAATGTGATACATTAATTTTAGATGAAAAGTCCAAAAGTGATACAATTCCAGTTAATTCTTGTTATAACATAAGTAGTAGTATAGAACATGAAGCGACAGTTTCCAAGATTAGTGAAGAAAACTTATTTTATTTAATGAGTAGAGGAATTACTAAAGAACGCGCTATGGAATTAATTGTTTTAGGTTTCTTAGAGAAGTTTAGAGAAGAATTACCTATGGAGTATGCAGTAGAGTTAAATCAACTTATTAAAAGAAATTTATAAAAGTATTAAACTTGTTTTTTGTGAACAAAGATGTTTTCTAAAACGAAATTTTCTGAAAAGGAGATTTCTTTTTTTGTTTTTAAATTAGTGGTAGATTTATAAAATTGGGTGTTTGATTTATAAATAGCAGTTTAGTATGATACCTCTCGAAAGGAGGTGATATCATACTTAATCAGATTATATTAGTTGGAAGACTAACAAGAGATATTGCGGTAAATAAATCAGAAAAAGGAGTGAAGGTTGCGACTATTTCTTTAGCGATACCAAGAAGTTTTAAAAATATGGAAGGAGGATATGATACAGATTTTATAGATTGTGTAGCGTTTGATAATATTGCGGAAAATACTAGTGAGTATTGTGGAAAAGGAGATATTGTTGGAGTAAAGGGAAGAGTACAATCGCGTAGTGTGGAAAAAGATGGTAAAACTGAGTATTTGACAGAAATCATTGCGGAAAAAGTAACATTTTTATCAAGCAAGAAAAATGATGAAAATGGTAATTAAATGAAGAGGCCTTCAAAGAGAAGGCCTTTTTATAAATTTGGTTTAAGTATATTAGTAATTAAATAGATTTCTTTATTATTTAAAATGTGTTATAATTAGTTTGTTAAGATGCTTTGATAGGAGGACGCTGAGATTATGGCGACAAAAAAAGAAAAGAATGAATTTAGTACTAAAAAATCTATTTTAATACTATTTGTATATTTAGTTATTTGGTGGATTTGTTTAACTATATTTAGTTATTCAGTTAATTTAGAGGAAGGTAGTATAGTTTATCATGCAGTTAATTTCTTAAGAATAGCAGTACCAATTATGACGGCTATTTTTGGAGCCCCAATCATTTTAATTGTTGATTATAATAAGAAAAATAAACTAAAGAAAAAAAGTACTAATAAATAGAGAGGCAGGCAGTTTTACTGACTGCTTTTTTGCTTTTAGTAACTAGTATTTTTATAGCCAATATGTTATATTATATAAGTATAGAAGATAGGTGAAATTATGAATTTGACAATTAAAAATTATGAAAATAATAATTATGAAATAGTGAGGGATTTGCTTATAAAATCTTTCCCAGAAGTAAAAGAATTATTGGTAGATGGACTTGTTGATGAAACAACACTGGATTTAGATAAAAAAATATATATTCAATTAGTTGCATATGAGAATGATGAATTAGTTGGATATGCCCTAGCATCGAGAAGTTTGGATCCGATTATGAAAAGAAAAAACTTATGGATAGATTATGTGTGTGTTAATCAAGAACATAGAGGCAAAGGAATTGCGAGAGCGTTATTACAAAAAATAGAAGATATTGCATTAGAAGAAAAGATTTTATATATGCAACTTACTTCTAGTAGATTTAGAACAGGAGCAAGAAAACTTTATACGGACTTTGGGTTTGTGATTAGAGAATCTGATATTTTTAGGAAGGTGTTGGACTAATGTTAGTAGTTGATGTTATTAATAAAAAAAGACTTGGGAAAGAGTTGAGCTATAAAGAATTAGATTTTGTATTTAATGGATATTTAGATGGCGTTGTTAAGGATTATCAAATGTCTTCATTATTAATGGCTATTTGTATTAATGGAATGACTGATGAGGAAATTTATGCTCTAACTAAAATATTTATTGATAGTGGTGATATATTAGAGTTTGATGAAGAACTTGGGACAATTGTTGATAAACACTCTACTGGAGGAGTTGGAGATAAGACTACATTAGTTATTGGTCCTATTGTTGCGAGTTGTGGCGTGAATGTTGTTAAGATGAGCGGTAGAGGATTAGGACATACTGGTGGTACTATTGATAAACTTGAAAGTATTCCCGGATTTAAAGTTAATTTAAGTGATGAGAAAATATTAAGTCAAATTAAAAAAATCGGGTTAGTTAATTCAACTCAAACAGCTAACTTGACACCACTTGATAAAGTTATTTATGAACTTAGAGATGTTACAGGAACGGTTTCATCAGTACCTTTAATAGCGGCTAGTATTATGAGTAAGAAAATTGCTTCTGGTGCAGATAAAATTTTAATTGATATTAAAGTTGGTAAAGGAGCATTAATTGCAACAGAAGATGAAGCTAAGAGATTAAGCGAGTTGATGATTAGAATTGGGGAATTTTATCAGCGAGAAGTAAGATGTGTTATTAGTAATATGAATACGCCATTAGGATATGCTATTGGTAATAGTTTAGAAGTACTTGAAGCAATTGATGTGTTAAAAGGAAAAGAATACGATAATCCGTTTGTTGAGTTATGCATTAAGCTTGCGACAGATATGGTTAGTATGGGAAAAAATATTTCTAAACGTGATGCTAAGATACAAGTGCTTGAAAGTTTAAATAAAGGTCATGCATATGAAAAATTCTTAGAATGGATTAAGGCACAAGGTGGAGATTTAACTAAATTGACGGTTGCTGATAAGAAACAGAAGATTAAAGCTTCACAAGATGGTGTAATTAAAAAGATTGATGCTTTGGAGGTAGGAAGGCTTTCAGTTTTACTTGGAGCCGGAAGAGCAAATAAAGAAGATAAGATTGATTATGGTGTAGGAATTAAATTGCATAAACTTGTTGGAGAAACAGTTAAAAAAGGTGATGTTTTAGCAACACTTTATGTTAAAGATAGAGTTGATTCTAAAGAGTTAGAAAATATTTTTGTTATAAAATAAAATTATGTTTTAACTTCTATAAATTATGTTATAATATATTGTATAAGGGTAGGTGACTTTTATGGAAAAGATCTATATTGATGAAAAAAAGAAAAAGAAACAAACTTTTTTTGGAAAATTATTTAATAATAAGGGTCCAGTAGTTATGACCATTATTGTAGCCATAGTAGGAATTGCTGGATTAGTAGCGTTTGGTTTTAATCAAATTTCATTTGCTGCTCCTGATAAGAGTGGAGCCGCATTACCTCCAATATTTGAAGCGGGTCAAGGTGAATCTACAACGAGAGCTTATGGAGAATCTTCAACTGTAACAGGTTCAATATTACCTGTTTTAGGATTCCATGGAATTCTTGAAAATGGAGACAGAGTTCCAGTATTTTGTGTTGAATATAATATTTCATATACTCCTGGTGTTGATTATATAAGTGGACCGGAACTTACAGACCAAGGTTTAATTTATTTGATGAGTCAACTATATCCAAATAAACCACTTGTAAATGAAAATGGTGATGAATATGATGAGATGATTCAAGTATGGGTAACTCAAGCAGCAATTTGGTCTTATTTATATGAAGTAGGGGATCCTAATAATACTAACTTTGTTGAATGGAATGATAAAGTAAAAGCAGTTGATCAATTATTTATTGGTCAAAATATGATGCCTGTTCTTACTACTCCGGGCTCAACAGTATTTGAAAAACTTGGAGTTAATGCAATTATTGCGCAAGCTAAACAATATAGAACAACTCCATTTGTACACTTAACAGTTAATAAAGCATCTGATACAATTTCAATTACCAATGATAATAAATATTATCAATCAGATATAGTTAGTGTTGTCGGAACAACTTCATCACCATTAATTAATAGTTATGAAGGATATTCTGTTACACTTAATAATGCTCCTGAAGGAACAATTTTAGTTGATGAGTCAGGTAATGTTTATGATGATATAACAAATATGTCCCCAACATCTAAATTTTATGTTAGAGTGCCTGTTGCGAAGGTAACAGATAATTATAAAAATATTGAAATCAATATTAGAGGTCACTTTAAAATGTTTGGAGCTAATTATTATACTGCTGATACTTATCAAAAAGTTGTTAATGTGGGTATATTAAATCGAAGTGAAGATAAACCTCTTAGTATTAAACTTGATTATACACCACAAGTTCCAGATACAGGAATGAGTACAGCACAGACAATTTACTTTATTGGTTTAATTGTTTTACTAAGTGGTGTGGGAATAATTTATGTTAATGCGAAACCATCCAAAAACAATTAGAAAATTAAAAAAGAGCCAAATATTATTACTTGGTTCTTTACTTGTATTTATTGGAGGTATTACTTTAACTTATGAATATTTTGCGAAAATGAGAAATGATGTTTTTTCAGAAATGAAGCTGTCTTATGTGGAAAATGAGGTGGTTGAAGCAGATACATCTGATGATACGACTATTGTTCCTGAACTTGAAAATTTAGAGGCAAGTTCGACAGAGAAGAAACCTGAAGTTGATTATAGTAAGTATTTAGGAGTTTTAGAAATACCTAAGATAGGATTAAAAAGAGGTTTTTATAATATTGATTCAAAATATAATGATATTAAGTATAATGTATCGATGGTAAAGGGTTCCACTTTACCTAATGTAGTTAATGGTAATTTGATATTGATGGCTCATTCTGGTTGGGCAGCTATTTCTTATTTTGAGTATTTATATAATTTAAGAATTGGTGATTATGCTTATGTTACATATCAAGGACAAAAGTATACATATAAATTAGTCAATATATATGATGTTCCTAAAACAGGACAAGTAAAAATAGTTAGAAATTATGATAAGACAACATTAACTCTTATTACGTGTACTAGAAATAGTGCGACATTACAGACAGTATATATTTTAGAATTGGTATAGGAGGTGATGCTATGGACATGTCTTTGATAGATAAATTTGGGGTAGTATTTAAATATATGTTTTCTTCTACACTTTCAATTGTAATGTTTGCACTTAGCCTTCTATTACTTTGTATTTTATTAGTAAATATTAAGTTCAAAAATAAATATATTAATATAATTGCCGTAGGTATATATTTAGGATTTATTGTAGGCATTGTTATTAGTTATAGTGACTATGTAAGACTATGTATTAATAGTTTTGTGAAATCTATTATGAGTTTTATATATTTTCCATCAACTTTTGCTTATTTTATTGAATTTATATTTATTACAGGATTGATGCTTTATACAATTTTTAATAAAAAAATGAGTAATATAAAAAGAATAGTTAACTATATATTTTTTACAATTATGTATTTTTTCTTTATTTCATTTATAATTTTATCAGTGACTAGTGGAGTAGATATTTATATTGTAGGTTCAATATATCAAAATGATGTTTTATTGGCATTAGTTCAAGTTAATAATTTATTGTTATTGGTGTGGTTTATATTTACGATGTTTTATGAATTATATAAATTTTTTAAAAAGAAATATGATAAGGAATGAGTAAGCCTCATCCCTTTTTTATTTATCTTGATCAAGAAACTGCATATAGTATTCATCAAAAGTCAGGTTGTTTTTGTTAATATATTCAGCTATTTCAAAGCCAACATATCGATAATGCCATGATTCATAAGCGTAGCCTGTAATATGTTCTTTATCTTTCGGATAACGGAGAATAAAACCATATTTATAAGCATTTTCTTGCATCCACTGATATTCCTTAGTATTTTCAAAGTCTGTAAAAGATGATGAATTATTGTATACATCTACGGCAAGACCAGTTTGATGTTCTGAGTAACCAGGCCTAGCAGAGTAAGTATCAGCGACGGTTTCGCCATCTTTGGCGACGTAAGAAGTGTATAAATTTTTTTGATAAGAATAAGAACGATAGGTAGACATTGCTTTAATAGTAAGATTTTCAAGTGAGGCATCAAGTGATAATGCCTCAAAAGCGTCTTTAGCTTCTTTTACTAAAGACATTCCTTTTACAGAATAATTTTCATCTAATGCCTCTAAATTTTTAGGTACGTAGTCTTCATCTAAATAGAAATATTTATTTACTAAAATAGTTGTTTTATTTAGATTTGGAGATTTCTTAGTATTAGTATAGAATGGTTTATCAAGCCCAATATTTATATGAGTAACAATTTGTTTTGGAGAAAGATCTGTTTTTTGTTTATAAAAATTTAAATAACGTGAGTTATTTTTTTCTTTGTAGTAAGATATTTTTTTTATTTTTGTTTGGAATGATTCTTCTTTTATAGTTGTGTTGCTATGGTCTTTTGATAAACCATAAGTGATACTTATAAGTATAAGTAAAATAATTATTAAGAATGATAATATGTTTTTCATTTAATCACCTATATTATTTTAGTTATTTGTGGATAAATTTATGTATAATTTATTTAGAACTATCATAAAAAATTATAGGAGGAACTTATGAAAAAATTTGTTTTATTGATGATTTTTGTTTGTTTATTTAATATATTTCCATTAACTGTTTTTGCGGAAGAAGACGAAGAAAAACTAATTCCTAATGCAGTTAGTGGATTAGTTATGGACGTTGATAGTGGAAAAATTATTTTTGAGAAAGATATTGATAAAGAAGTGGCTGTTGCGTCAATGACTAAAATGATGGCCCAAATTTTAATATTAGAAAAAATAGAGGCAAAAGAAATTAAGTGGAATGATGTAGTAACAGTTAGTAAAAATGCCGCAGATATGGGTGGTTCACAAATTTATATTTCTGAAGGTGAGAAAATAACCATTGAAGATTTAATGAAAGGTATTTCAATGGCTAGTGGAAATGATGCGACAGTCGCAATGGCTGAAGTTATTGCGGGAAGTGAAGCTAAGTTTGTGAAAATGATGAATAAAAAAGCTAAACAATTAGGTTTAAAAAATACAGTATTTAAAAATTGTACTGGTTTGGATGAAGAAGGACATTATTCTTCGGCTAGAGATATGGCTACTATAGCAAAAACTTTAGTTACAGAGCATCCGGAAATATTTAGATTTTCATCCGTTTATGAAGATTATTTAAGAGAGGATACTAAAAATAAGTTTTGGTTAGTTAATACAAATAAATTAGTACATTTTTATGAAGGTGCTGATGGTTTAAAAACCGGACATACTGATAATGCAGGATATTGTTTGGCTGCGACTGCTAAGAGAGGGGGGTTAAGACTTTTAGCAATTGTCCTTGGTGAGAGTGATGCAACAACAAGAAATAATGAAACGATGAAATTACTTGATTATGGTTTTTCTAGTGTTAGAACAAAAAAGTTAAAAACTAAAGGCGATGTCATTAAAAAAGTTAGATTGGACAAAGCAAATAGTGAAATAGTCAATATAATATTAAAAGATGATTTATTAGTCACAGAGTTAGTTGATGATGTTAATAAAAATTATACATATGAAGTTTCGATTGATAATTTTAAATTACCTGTAAAAACGACAGATACTGTTGGTAAAATAAAAGTACTGTACAAAAATAAAGTTATTAAAGAAGGAGATTTAACTGTAAGTAAAGATATAAAGCCTTTAAGTTATTTTGAATTGTTGATTAATGAAATGCAAGATCTAATTTTGGGAGAATTTTAGAAAAAGTATGTAGATAGAATAGATAAGTATTTTATAAAGAATCGGGTGATTAATGTAAAATTGTCGTATATTTCTCTTTTTGATTATTAGAAACTTTATTTTAGGTGTATAATATATCTGAAAGAAGAGGTTAGCATAATGAGTAATAATAGTAAAAAGCAGAATAATCAAAAGAAAAACAATAATAGTAATAAGAATAACGTAAAAAATAATAAAGTTAGTGCTAATAAAAGTAATGTAAAAAATAATAATAAAGTTAATACTAATAATAGTAGTGTAGACAATAAAAAAACTAAATCTAATAAAAATAATCAAAATAATCAAAAATCTTTAGATAAGACAGGAACAATAGATTTAGTATTTGATGATGAAAGACTTGATAAAACCGATCTTTTAGATATTAGTTTTTTAGAAAAAGCAAGTAAGAATAAAGATAAGAAAGCCTCCGATAACAAAAAGGAAAAAGAGGAAATTGAGATCCTTTCAGAAGAAGATGAAAAATTATTTAAAAAAGATAGTAATGTTAATAGTAATAAGTTTATTATGTTGTTAATTATTTTTGTAGCATTTATATTGGGATTTATAGTTTGTAATTTATTTACAGAAACTAAGGTTGAAACTAAAATAAAAGTAGAAAAAGAAGAAATTATAAAGAATGATGAAAATATTGTGTTTGTGGGGGACTCTTTATTTGATTTTTATGATGTAGAAAAGTATTTTGAAGGAAGACATGTTGTTAATAGTGGAATATCAGGAGATATTACTACAGATATTTTAGATAATATGGAAGAGCGAGTTTATCGTTATAATCCATCGACTATATTCTTACTTATTGGTACTAATGATTTGGTAAATCCAGCATCTTCTAAAGAAAAAGTGGCTTTAAATATTGAGAAAATTATTAAGGAGATTAAGGAAAACAGGCCATATACAAAGATTAATGTCCTTTCACTATTACCAGTTAATAAAAGTGATAATGAAAAAATAAATTTAGATGCCGTTCAAGGACGTAGAAATAGTGATATTAATGAAATAAATAAAGATTTGAAGATTATTTGTGATGAAAATGATGTTTCATATATTGATATGCATAGCTTATTTAGTGATGAAGATGGAAAATTTAAACTTGACTATACAACTGAAGGTCTTCATATTTCAGATGAGGGATATAAGGTTATGACTGAAGAGATTATGAAATATATAAATGATGAAAATTTAGATAATTAAAAGTTGATATTTTTAGTTCTATATTGGAAACTTTGACGTATATTTTATTGTACGAAAGAGAGGAATAATTAATATGGAAATACTTAAAGTTTCAACTAAATCTAATCCTAATTCAGTGGCAGGAGCGTTAGCAAATGTTTTTAGAGAAAAAGGAGTAGTGGAGATTCAGGCGGTCGGTGCTGGGGCGCTTAACCAGGCCATTAAGGCTGTAGCGATTGCGAGAGGTTTCGTGGCTCCGTCAGGTAAAAATTTAGTTTGTATACCAGCATTCCAAGATATTGCGATTGATGGCGAAGAACGTACGGCAATTAAGTTAATTATAGAAGCTAAGTAAGCTTCTTTTTTTGAATGTTAGACTATTTTGTGAAAAATTTCTAATTAAGATTGCTTTTTATTTTAACTTTTTACTTGTTGTGGTATATTATTAATAGTATATGAGGTGTTTTTATGAAACAAGGAAAAAGTCATATGTTTATTCAAGAAGGAGAAATTTCTAGTATTGATGAGCAAAATGTAGGTATACCTGCTACTGCTAATTCTTCTACAACAACGATTATTAATTGTTCTAGATGTGGAGCACAGATGAGGAATGATGCGAGATATTGTATGAAGTGTGGTAATTTAAACTATGCCCATCAAGAAAATAAATCTATGCAACAATATGCAACTAATAATAGTAAAGATAATGATTATAGAGATATGTCTTTAAAAAATTATAAAGCATCTCTTGTAGATAAAAATGGGATAACAAAAACGGAAAAAAAGTATAGGATAAAGAAGTTTTTACTTACTATTATTTTATTAATAGCTTTAGGTTATCTTGTTTACTGGGGAAGAGATTATATTAAAATGATTTATGAATTTATTTTAGAACAATATGAGGCAACTAAAAAAATCTTGATAAAATAAAGTAAATGGGCTATAATATAAACAAATCGATAATTAGAACTAATAATAAGTTTATTTAATTTTAGAGAAATCGTGGTTGGTGAAAACGATATTAAA
>CAZTRE010000020.1:0-20599 GCA_964616405.1 uncultured Mycoplasma sp.
ACAAACGATTGTCTGATTGTCTAGTTTTTTTGATTTTTTATAATATATTTTACTGATAATTATATTAAGATGATTGATAGAATATTCTACTTTCATGCTTGCGACTTAATTATATTCGATACAAAAAAGATATGTAAACACTAACATATCTTTTATTTCAATATTTTAATTAAATTTTACTTTAACTCCTTATTTTAAACATTAAAACGGAAATGACAGATATCTCCGTCTTGCATTTGGTAATCTTTCCCCTCTAATCTGGCTTTTCCAGCTTCTTTTACCTTTAATTCACTGCCGCAATCAATCAAGTCTTGATATGACATAACTTCTGCTCGAATGAATCCTTTTTCAAAATCCGTATGAATTATTCCGGCACATTGTTTCGCATTCATTCCCTTTTTAAAGGTCCAAGCTCTTACTTCATCTTTACCTACTGTAAAGTATGTTGCCAAACCTAAAATATCATATGTGGCGGTGATTAGCTTATCTAACCCAGAACCATTAAGTCCTAACCCTTCTAACATTTCTTGTTTATCTTCAGCTGATAATTCACTTAATTCCTCTTCCACTTTGGCACATAAACTTACCACTTTAGCATTTTCTTTAGTTGCATATTCTTTTACTTGTTTTACGTAATCGTTATCTTCATTACCTAATTCGGATTCTTTAATATTTGCTAAATAAATTATGGGTTTTATAGTTAAAAAGCTATATGATTTTAGTAATTTCCTTTCATCTTCTGTATACTCAATTTGACGTAGAGGAATGTTTTCTAATAATGCTTTTTTTGACTTTTCTAATGCTTCTACTTCAATAATATCATCTTTGTTTTTTGTGGTTCTAGCCTTTTTCGCAACTCTTTCTAATCTATTATTAATCACATCTAAATCAGCTATTGCAAGTTCTAGATTAATTGTTTCAATATCTCTTATTGGATCTGGGGCTCCATCTACGTGAATGATTTTCCCATCATCAAAACACCTAACTACTTCGACGATCGCATCAACTTCTCTAATATGTGATAAGAACTTATTTCCTAAACCTTCTCCTTTTGATGCTCCTTTTACTAAACCTGCAATGTCAGTAAATTCATACGCAGTTGGAATAAATTTATTTGGTTCATACATTTCTTTTAATTTTTCCATTCTTTCATCTGGCACTGTTACAACTCCAACGTTTGGCTCAATAGTTGCAAAAGGATAATTTTCTGCTAATATTTTTTGATTTGTTATTGCATTAAATAGTGTTGACTTTCCTACATTTGGTAAACCTACTATTCCGGCTGTTAAACTCATATTTATTACCTCTTTTCTTTTTTATTATAACATACTTTGTATCTTATTATAAATATCATACCAGCTATAACATCTGATGATATTTTTCCCATGACATTCTGAATTGTATTCTTCATTCATACAAATAACAGGAATTAATTTTGATATTTGATTTATATTATTAGGATTATCTTCAATCATAACATCAATTGTGTAATCAGTGATTTCTTGCGTTTTGTCTTCATTATTGCCTTTACTAAAAATTAAATTATCATAAACTACATTATTTTTATTTAACCACGCTTTTACATTGTTACGCATTATTTCACCGGCTGCAGTTGATTCATTGGCAGGCCATCTTGCTGTTATAATATATATTTCATGACCTTCTCTTTTTAACTTATTAATAATCTCACTTGCAAATTCTCTTATTTCATAATGTTTTGAATAATCCCATATCATTTCGTCCCAGAAGGCATCTCCGATTTTCTTTGATACATTAAACATATCATGGAGTTTATATTTTTTTGATGTAATTTCATAGCATATATTATGCTCAGTACAATATTTTGAAAAATAATCTTTCTGATATTGAGCTAAGTTTGTTAATACACCATCTATGTCTATTCCAATTCGCATAATATCCCTCTTTTCTTTCCTATGTATTATATCTAATTATTACTGTTTTAGCAATAAAAAACACCTTTCGGTGTTTAAATCGTAGGATATACTCCTGGCCCTATTGGTAAACCAATAATATACCATCCAATTACTAAGATTATCCATATTAATGCAATCAGTAAGAAGTATGGAGTGACCATTTCCAAACCTTTTCTAATGGTAATTGGTCTTTCCTTATGTAAATTATATAAATTTAAATACCCTATAAATATAACAAAGGCAGCTAATAATGGGGTAAATCCTTTTACCATTGAATCTCCTGCTCTCATTACTATTTGAGCAAAATCTGGTGATATATTAGATTGCATAAATATTGGAACTACTACTGGAGAAAATAAGGCCCATTTTGTTGTGGCACTTGTTACAAAGAAACCTGATATTCCTATAAATAATAAGGTAACAACTATTAGTAATATTCCATTTAAATCTATGTATTCAAGTAGATTTACTAACCAAATTGTTATTATTTCACCAATGTTTGTTTTTTTGAAAATTGCAATAAATTGAGCGGCTACAAACATTAAAATAAATATACTTCCTAATTTTGCAAAGTTATTATTTAACTTACCAATCAAGTCTTTATCATTTTTTATTGATTTGGCTCCTAAGGCATATGCTAGACCGGTTATAATAAAGAATAAAGCAACTATGTAAGTAAATCCGTCTTGTAAAAAGGCTTTTTCTCCAAAAATTTGATTGACATATATTTTTTCACTCATATCGAGCATAAGTCCAGAACCTGGTAAGTTTGGTATTAATGAATATGCAAAGAATAATATAAATAGAATTCCAGAAATTAGAGCATACCTTAAACCTTTTTTGGCATTTTTCTCTTGTTCAATCCGCTTTAATTCGTCATTTGTTTCTAATGTCATACTGATTGGACTATATTTTTCAGTTTGAGCTAATTCTTCCTCTTTCTTATATTTTCCAATCTTTGGGGCAATTATTTTTTCAAGAATAAATGTTCCAACTAACGAAATAATAAAAGTAGCAACAATTATAAATATTAAGTTAGCTGTTAAAGCAATATGCGTTGACTCATTGATTAGCATAGCAGCATTTTTTGTATAGTCCATTAACGCTATTTCTTGAGTTCCTACAAACAATGAAATGCCATAACCAAATGATACTCCACAAAACGCTGTAATAACTCCTAGCATCGGATTTCTATTATTCATAAAATATAACAAAGCAACTAATGGTATTAATATTGCATAGCCAACATCGTTAATTAAAGAAGATGCTGTTGCAATGAATAAAACGATAAATGTAAATACTTGCCTTGGTATTTTTGAAATATATTTTTTAGTAACGGTTTCTAATAATCCAGTAGATTCTGCTATAGTTAAGGCTATTAAGGAAATTATTAATGATCCTAAAGGCCCAAAACTTAAAAAGTTTGTCATGGCATTACTAATCATATATCTTAATCCCTTTAAACTAAGCATGTTTTCTACAATTATTAGTGTTGGTTCTAACTCTTTTGTATTAACATTAACAGTATTATACGTAGCTTGCATTTCAAATATTGATAAAACGCCACTTAATAATATTACTATTATTGTTAATATAAGAAATGTTGTTATCGGATGAAAATAAAATTTCTTTAGTCTTAATTTTCTTTTGTCATTCATAAATTATCCTTCCTGGGAAATTATCTTTTTTACTTTTTTGTTAAAGTCTATTCTAGGAATCAATATGGTTCTACCACAATTTAAGCATTTTATTTTTATGTCAGCTCCAAGTCTTGTAATTTCCCATTCATTTCCGCCGCATGGATGCTGTTTTTTCATAACAACTTTTGTACCTAATGTGTAGTTTAAATTATTTTCCATTATGCACCTCTATTTGTGTAACTGGTATTTTTATATTTTTTTTATCAAAGGTTTCCTTTATTTTTTTTCTTAATAATCTTTCTGTTTCAAATTGTTTCATTGGTTCAACCTCCAGTGTAACTCTATATACTACTGATGAATTGTCTAATGCAGTAATCCCTAATACTTGTATTTCGCCTTTGGCATGTTCAATTTTTCCGGTTAATGATTTGGCTAATTCTTGTAGTACTTTTTCAACTTTGTCTGGAGAATGCTCATAATCTACACCAACATCTACGACTGCTAGAGAGGCATGAAGACTATAATTAATCACATTATCCATATAGCGATTACCAATAATTTTTATAGCTCCCTTATAGTTTCTTATTTGGGTAGTCTTTAAACCAACTGAAATAACTTCTCCCATGAAACCATCAACTTCAATGGTATCACCTACTTCATATTGTCCTTCAGTTATTATAAATATTCCAGCTATCAAGTCCTTAGCCAAATCTTGAAAAGCTAATCCGATAATTGCTGTTGTGATTCCAAGACCCGCAACAAGTGAATTAACATTTACACCAAATATAGCCAAAACTGCTAATAAATCTATTATTACAATGACATATTTTATTATATTAATTATCAGCAGATTAACGGTTTTAATTCTATGAACTTGATGAGATTTTAATTTTTTTATATTTCTGTTAGAAAACCTTAAAATTGCTTTTTTAATAAGGACATAAACTAAAATACTTATGACAATAAATAATATCGGAAAAACAATTTGCTTTAGCTCAAGGGTAAAAAGTCCAGGTATTTTAATCATAAACTATCCTCTTGGTTCTATGTGCATTATTTCTAGTAGCCTGTTTAAATCACTGGCATTTACGAAATTTATTTCAATTTTGTTACTTTTAATACGTACTTTTGTGCCTAATTTTTCACATAATTCATCTTGAACATATTTATATTCTGTGGTTTCTGATTTTGTTTTCTTAATTTGGTGTGTTCTTGTAAATTCTTTATCTGAATTTGTTAGTTCTTCTAACTTTCTAACACTTAAACCTTCATCAACTATTCTTTGAGCAAGTTCTTGTTGTTGCTTTTTATTATCCAATTTACTCAAAACTCTTGCATGACCCATTGAAATTTTTTTATCACTGATTTGTGTTTGAATGTCCTCTGGAAGATTTAATAACCCTAACATATTTGTTATATGGCTTCTACTTTTTCCTAATCTTTTTGCTAATTGTTCTTGAGTTAAAGCTAGTGTCTCAATTAATTTTTTATAGGCCGTTGATTCCTCAATAGCATTTAAATTTTCTCTTTGAAGGTTTTCTAATAATGCAATCTCCATCATCTCAGTATCACTAAAATCTCTGATGATTGCAGGGATTTCCTCTAAACCTGCTAATTGAGATGCTTTTACACGTCTTTCTCCTGCGATTATTTCATAACCTTTAATACTTTTTTTAATGATAATTGGTTGAAATACACCATGTTCTTTTATTGAATCTGACAATTCTTTTAATGCAGTTTCATCAAAGACTTTTCTTGGTTGATACGGATTGCTTCTTAAATCTGCTATTTTTACATTTATTATCTCTTCACTAGGGGTTTGCGTAAGAATTTTTTCTTCTACTTTATCATAGGCAAGTGGTTCATTGAAAAATAATTCTTCTAGACCTCTCCCTAAGGCTCTTCTTTTGCCCGTTTCATTATTTGCTTCCATTTCTTGCAATCACTTCCTTTGCTAAATTTATATAAGCTTCAGAACCCTTGCTTTTTGGATCATAAGCAATAATTGGTTCGCCATGTGAAGGTGCTTCTGTAAGCCTTACTAATCTTGGAATTATTGTATTATATACTTTCTCTTTAAAAAACTTTCTAATGTCATCGACTACCTCAAAACCTAGATTTGTTCTAGCATCTAACATAGTTAATAATACTCCTTCAATATCTAAAGTTGGGTTCAATGTTTTTTGTGCTAGCATGATTGTCTTTAATAGTTGTGTAATTCCTTCTAAGGCAAAGAACTCACATTGTACTGGAATTATTACAGAGTCTGATGCTGTTAACGCGTTTGTTGTAATAACTCCTAAAGATGGAGGACAATCAATGATAATATAATCAAAGCTATCTTTTATATCCATAAGATGTTTTTTTAATTGTTCACCTTTTAAGAAGCCGCTTTCTTTGTGACTCTTTTCAACTAATTCAATATCTAAACCTGCTAAGTTAATTGTTGCCGGCAAAACATACAATTTTTTATATTTTGTTTTAATCGTGGCTTCAGTAATTTTACATTCTCCAATTAAAACATCATAAACACTTTTTTCTATGTCTCCTTTATTAATTCCCACACCAGTAGTTGTATTTCCTTGAGGGTCTAAATCTATTAATAACACTTTTTTCCCTAATACTGCTAGTGATGCAGAAAGATTTATACTAGTGGTAGTCTTCCCAACCCCACCTTTTTGATTTACTAATGATATAACCTTTCCCATCTAATCACCCATTTTCCATATTACTTTAATATTGTACCAAAGAAAAACTTTTTTTTAAACGTTTTTAGCAAAAAAAGTGGTTTTTTATCCACTTTTGTTTGTTTATTATTTGTCCAATTTTATAATAACTTGGAACGAATTTTCAAAATCCATTTCATCTGCATGTATCGAAACACCATATTCTTTTAATTCTATTACTAAATCTTTTATTTTCTTTATGGCATCTTCTATTTTTGAAGTACTTTGAGGAGACGGCATTTCAGGGATTCCTGTTTCCGCTGAGGCCGTTGCTACACTTGGTATAGTTGATGGGACTGGCGGAATAAAATCTGCTGTTTTAAAGTAATCAGCTGCTTTTGGTTGTGGTTCTTCAATCTCATCTTTTTTCACTATTTCTTCTGCTGGAGTTCTAAATTCATTCATTCCAGAGATGTTTCCTACTGCTGGACCCATAGCTACGTTTTGAATATTTAATAAACTATCTAAATCAGCCGCTGGCTTATCCCCATTTTCTATTTTTGTTGGAGTATTAATATCCATAGCACTATCTCTAAGAGCATCTAAATCTTGATGGGCATTTATATCATTAAATGCCATTGGTGGCTCTTGATCATCGTCTGATCCATTGCCAATTTCTCCATAATTAATAAATTTTTGTGGAGCATCAGAGGTAGAGTCTGCAGGAGGTACAATTTTTACTTGTCCATACTCTGCTTTTTTCTCTACAATACCTGATGATGGTTCAAGTGGTGTACTATTTAATAGACTATTTGCTGATGGTATTGTAACTGGATTCATAAAACCTTCATTTTGATTATTCATATTAGTAACCTCTTCACTATTTTCTTCATCTTTTGGGTATAGATTTCTAATTTCCTCTTCAACGGCTCTTACACTCATTTTATTATTTATAATTTTCTTTAGCATTTCATTTTGCTTTTTACTGTCTGGGATATTTAGTAATGCCCTAGCATGGCGTTCAGAAATTTGTTCTTTTAATAGTGAATCCTGAACTTCGTCCGGTAGTGATAAAAGTCTTAATTTATTTGCTACAGCTGATTGGCTCTTTCCCATTGTTTTAGCTAAGTCATCTTGCGTCATTTCATCAATTTCTAATATTTTTTGATAAGTTCTGGCTTCCTCTATTGGGGTTAAATTTCTTCGTTGAAGATTTTCTAGTAAAGCTACTTTAGAACTTTCTTTATCATCTAAATCTCTAATAATTGCAGGAATCTTTGTAAGTCCGGCTAAAGCAGAAGCTTTATATCTTCTCTCTCCTGCTATTATTTCATATTTTCCTTTAACGTTGCGGACAATTATTGGTTGGATAACACCATGTTCTTTAATTGATACAGCTAACTCTTTTAATGCTCTTTCATCAAACACTTCTCTTGGCTGAAATCGATTTGGTATGATGTCATCTAAATATAGTTGTACAACTTGATCCTTGTTTTCTGTATTCATATTGTCCCCTCGCTATCTTTTTATTTATCCTATGCTATCATTATAGACCATTTTTTCATATATTTCAACAAAAAAAGCAAGGCTTTATCAATTATTGCATTGCTTTTATGACTTACTTATTTTTTATTACTACTAAGCTTCGATGACTGTTTTCTTTTGGTAAAATAAACTTATTAATTGTTACTAATTTATATTTTTTATTTATCTTGTTTATTACCTCTTTAGTTAATTCTTCTTCTATATTTCCTTTCATTGCAATAAATATCCCATCTTTTTTTACCATATGCATAGTAAAATTTAGTAACTTTTCAATATTAGCCACGGCTCTTGCTGTTACCACATCAAACTCTCCAGCAAAATCCTCACCTCTAGAATGATAAGCTTGTATATCTTGTAATTCCAATTCTTTAATTATGCTATTTAAATAATTTACTCTTTTTAATAGTGAATCAACAAGAGTGATTTTTAAATTAGGATAAATTATTTTTAAGACAATTCCTGGAAAACCTGCGCCTGTTCCTACATCACACAAAGTCTCTTTTTCAGCTAAGTTTACTTCTTTTACAATGGTCAAACTATCATAAAAATGCTTTAAATAGACGTCTTTCTCTTTAGTTATTCTAGTCAAATTTATTTTTTCATTCCACGCAATTAAAAGTTTATAAAACTTATCTAGTTGGTTTAATTGTTTAGTGGAAATTTTTATATTTAATTCTTCTAAGGCTTTTTCAAATTCTTGTTTATTCATTTGCACCGTTCTTTCTTAAATAGACCATTAATATTGAAATATCAGCTGGATTTACTCCGCTAATGCGGGATGCTTGACCTAAAGTGATGGGATTAATTTCCGCAAGTTTTTGACGGGCTTCGCTGGCTAAGTTAGGAATTTTTGAATAATCAATTGAAGATGGAATTTTTTTAGATTCCAACGATATCATTTTATCAGCTTCTTTTAATGACTTCTTTATATATCCTTCATACTTTGTATTAATTTCTACTTGTTCTTTAACTTCTTTATCATATGGAATTTTAATAAAGTGTTCTAGATGTTGGAATGTTATTTCTGGTCGCTTTAAAAATTCATAAAGTGATATTCCATCTTTTAGTGGAGTTGTCCCAATTGTAGCAAGATAGTCGTTAGTGGATTTCTTAGGGGTTATTCGAGTTTCTTTTAATAAAGTAAAGACCGCTTCAATATCCTGCCTTTTTCTTTTAAACGCAGCATATTTTTCTTCTGAAATTAGGCCAACTTGATAACCATAATCTCTTAATCTTAAATCAGCGTTATCATTTCTTAATAAGAGACGATATTCTGCGCGTGATGTAAGCAAACGATAAGGATCTTTTACGCCTTTTGTTACTAAATCATCTATTAATACACCAATATATGATTCATTTCTTTTAAGAATTAGAGGATCATGTCCCTCTAATTTTAAAGCAGCATTAATCCCAGCAATTAGTCCTTGACCGGCAGCTTCTTCATAGCCACTAGTACCATTTATTTGCCCTGCTGTATATAGATTTTCAATTAGTTTTGTTTCTAATGATGGTTTTAGTTGTCTTGAATCTATTGCATCATATTCTATTGCATAGGCATATTTTAATATCTGTGCATGTTCCAAGCCTGGTAAACTATGAATCATTTCTTCTTGAACGGCATGAGGCATACTTGTTGAAAAACCTTGTACATAAATATCATCGTAATGAATACTTTCTGGTTCTAGAAATAATTGATGGCGCTCTTTTTCACCAAATCTTACTATTTTATCTTCAATTGATGGACAATATCTTGGCCCTACCCCTTCAACGTAACCGCCATACATGCTTGATTCATTTAAGTGTTTTCTAATAATATCATGGGTCTTTTCCGTTGTATAGATTAAGTGACAAGGCACTTGGTTTTTTACGTCATAATATACTTTATTGTCAAATGAAAAGGTTCTTACTACGTCGTCACCTTGTTCTAACGAAGCTTTTGAGTAATCAATAGAATTTTTAGCTATTCTAGGAGGTGTTCCTGTTTTTAATCGTAAAATTTTGAAACCTAATTCCTTTAGATGGTTGCTTAAAAATTTAGATTCTTTTTCTCCATGAGGACCCCCAGGAGTTTTATCTGCTCCTGTTAAAATAACACTTCTTAAATAAGTTCCGGTTGTTAAAATTACTGCTTTAGCAGATATTTTCGTTGAATCAGCAAGTTCTACTCCCTGAATCTTATTATTTTCAACTATTAACTTTTCAACCATTGCTTCTTTAATTGTCAAGTTTTCTGTAGAATTTAAGGTATTTAACATTTCTTTTGGATAAGTTATTTTATCAGCCTGAACTCTTAAAGCTTGAACTGCTGGCCCTTTTTTTGTATTTAACATTTTAATTTGAATAAGCCCTTTATCAGCATTACGAGCCATTTCTCCACCTAGAGCATCTATTTCCCTTACTACAATTCCTTTAGCTGGTCCACCAATCGATGGATTACATGGCATATCTGCAATATTTTTTATATTTCCTGTAATTAGAAGAGTCTTATGACCTTTTCTTGCTGATGCAAGTGCAGCTTCACAACCAGCATGTCCTCCTCCTACAACAATTATTTCATATTCCATTTTTTTCACTTCCTATTTTCCTACACAAAAATTTTCAAATAAATTATCTATTATTTCATCATTATACGTTGCGCCTATTATTTCACCTAATGTATCAAAACAATCTTTTAGGTCAATTTCAACCATATCTATTGGTTGGTTTGTATTAATTGCTGCTTCTGCATCCAATAAATTTTTATATGCTTGCTTGGCTAAAGAGATTTGTCTACTATTAGTTAAATATGTATAGTCCTTGGTGGCAATCTTCTCTAGGTTGAATAACTCTTTTATTTTGTTTTTTAATGAGGTTATTCCATCTAAATCTTTTGTATTGGTTTCAACTATATTATTAATATTTTTAGGTAAATTAACATTTTTATCTAAATCATTTTTATTTAATACTACGATTCGTGTTTTTGAAGAAGTTTTTTCAAGGATTGTTTTATCTTCATCAGTTAGTTTTTCATTACTATTTAAAACTACAATTACTAAATCTGCCTCGTCTATCATTGATAAACTTTTTTCTACTCCTATTTTTTCAACAACATCATCGGTATTTCTAATACCCGCTGTATCAATAATATTTAGAAGTACTCCATCAAGATATATTTCTCCTTCAACAATATCTCTTGTAGTTCCTGCAATGTCTGTAACAATTGCTTTATCTTGCTCCAATAATTTATTTAAAATACTACTCTTCCCAACATTTGGTTTCCCTATTATAACTGTTTTGATTCCATTTTTTATTGTTACTGTATTTTCTGATTCTTTTACTAATTTTTCTAAATCTTTTTTCATTTTAGAAACTTGAGTTTTTACCTTTTCTATAGTCATAACTTCAATATCATAATACTCTGGATAATCAATATTTACCTCAATTGATGATAATAAATGTTTTAATGTATTTCTAAAGTTAACTATTAAAGTTGAGGTTTTTCCATCAATTTGTTGTAAAGCAATCTTTCTTGCTTCATCAGATTTACTTTCTATTAAATCCATGACTGCTTCACTCTTGACTAAATCTATTCTGCCGTTTAAAAATGCCCGTTTTGTAAATTCTCCTGGCTCTGCTAAGCGAGCTCCATTATTTAACATAGTTTGAAGAATTCTATTTGTTGTAATAATTCCTCCATGGCAGTTAATTTCAACTATATCTTCTGCTGTAAAACTTCGAGGCCCTTTCATTATTGATACAAGAACTTCGTCAATTAATTCATCTTCATCATAAATATGACCATAATTAATGGTATGAGTAGCTACTTTTTGTAAATCTTTTTCTTTAAAACATTTATTCACTATGGAAATTGCTTCTTTTCCACTAAGTCTTACTATTGAAATTGCTCCTACTCCCATAGTTGTAGAGATTGCTACTATTGTATCATTCATGGTATACCTCCTTTTTTCCTTCCATATTATAGCATACTTATTTAAATAAAAAAAGAAGATTTATTTAATCTTCCTTTGGTTTGATTACTACGTAACGATTTGGTTCTTCGCCTTCGCTTTCAGTATATACTCTCTTGTTGTGAGATAAGGCATTATGTACTATTCTTCTTTCATATGAATTCATTGAATCCATTTTTGCAGCAATTTTTGAATGAGCAACTTCTCTTCCCACTCTTCTTGCTAAAACTTCTAATTGTTTTTCACGTTTTTCTTTATAAGAATTAATATCAATTATAAATTTATATGATTTACCTAACTCTTTATTAATGTGTTGGTTTACGATAATCATTAAGGCTTTAAGATTTTTACCATTTTTTCCTATTAGTAAGGCATCATTATCGGAATATATTGTATATGTTGGGACAGTTTCTTTGTTTTTTATTTCAACATTTGCTTGGAATCCTAAGTCTTTTAATAACTTAATAATATATTCTTTAATATATTTAACTACTTCTCTTTTTTCTATTACTTCTATTTCTACTTTTGAACTTTTGAATAAGCCACCCTTTATGGTTTCTAACTCTTTAATAATTAAATTATCTTCTACTTCTTGTAAAGCAATAGTTGCGGCTGAAATTGCTTCTTCTTTTGTTTTTCCTTGAAATTTATGCTTTTCCATTGGCTTCTTTACTCCTTTTAACTAAAATATTTTGGACAATTGTAAATAAATTAGATGTTGCCCAATAGATTCCTAAGCCTGATGGCATGAATAAAGCTGTTACTATAATCATTCCAGACATCATTATTGGCATCATTTTCATACTAGGTTCTTGCATATTTCCTGTTGCATTCATTTTGAATGAATAGAATGTTGTAAAACCTATTATTAACATTAATATTATGTATACGTAAAAAGTTGATGTTGATAATCCTGCGATTGGAGTTGTTCCAAGTTGTAATCCAATAAATTTATCTTCAAATAAAGCTGGAGTTCTTTGAACTGCTTCAAAAAATGCTATAAATAATGGTAATTGTAACATTGAAAATAAGCATCCGGACATTGGGTTAATATTATATTTCTTATAGATCATTAGAATTTCTTGATTTTGTTTAATCATTGATTCTTGATCTTCCTTACCTTGATATTTTTTTTGAATTCTATTTAACTCTGGCTGAGCTTTTTTTATTAATTCTGATTGTAAGGCTGTTTTCTTAGTAACTGGATAAGCTATTAATCTAATTACTAAACTGACTATTATTATTGATATAGCATATTTACCAGTAAAACCAAGGATTCTTCCAATTGCTAATAAAACGAATGCTAATGGTTTAACTAAAAAACTTGTCCATAGACCTTCATATTTACCTGAATTTATTTTAAAGTTATCACATTTTGGTAATTTCTTTATATCAATATTATTTTTTTCATATGCTTTTATGGTTGATTTATCAGTTGGTTGGCATAAAATATTTTCTGTTAACTTTTGCTGAGTTACTTCATTCTTAACCGGCTGTTTATTTTCATCTACTAAAACCTTAGTGCATCCTGTTGTTAGCAACAATAGCATTATGATAGTTATTATTTTTAATTTACTTTTATTTTTCTTCATTTTTTATATCCTTTCTTATATTATTCATTAATGTTAAGAAGTCTTGCTCTAAATCTTTATAATCTTTATCTTTGGCACTTCCTCTTAATATTATAATATAATCTTGGCTATTTACATATAGTTTTTTGTAATTATCTATAATTGCTCTTAGCTTTCTTTTATGTTTATTACGACTAACAGCATTCCCTATTCTCTTTCCTACTGAAATACCAAATCGATCATAGGGACAATTATTGCGTTCATAATAAATTACATAACTTCTATTTTTTCGACAGTTCCCATTTTTTATTATTCTATCAAAATCATATTTGTTTTTTACAATATATAATTTTCTCATGTTCATCACCTATCTTTATAATAAGACTAAAAAACCACTGATTTGCAGCGGTATTCTTATTTGCAAAGGCTTTTACGTCCTTTACGACGACGACGATTTAAAATATTTGTTTTTTTACGTGCGAAAAAACCTAATCTTTTAGCTTTTTTACGGTTGTTTGGTTGATATGTTCTCTTCATTTACTCCACCTCCAGACATAAATCTCCATTATTATAATAGTTTTTTTAGGTTTTTGTCAATAAAATGTTTGTTTTTTAATATTTGAATTTTTTATTTAATCAATAACAATTTAGTTTTACACAATATCCACAGGTATGTGGAATACTTATTTTATACCTGTTGAATAAAATCTGTGGAAAATGTGGAAAACTTTAATTTTCTTATATATATCAACAATTTAATAGTGGAAAACTTTGTGAATTTGATGTTGAAAAATTTTTTTATCAAAAAATGGTTTCTTTTTTCAACAAATTCAATTATACTAATCGTAGTATTTTTCTTGTGGGGGAGATGGTATTATGAATGTAGACATTCTATGGTCTAACTTTTTAGGACAAATAAAAGAAGAATTAACATCTTTGTCTTATAATACCTGGTTTTCAGAAACGGAATTATACAAGTTAGAAAATGGTAAAGCTTATATAATTGTTCCAATGCCAATCCACAAGAAACACTTAATGGATAATTTTTCAACAATAATGGTGGAAAAATTAGCATCAATAACTGGTAGTACTTATGAATTAGTCTTATTACTTAAAGAAGAAATTGAAAAAGAAGTAGAAAAATCCACAGTTACTATTGAAAAGGAAAATAATAAGTTAGGTAATAATATTACGATTCAGTCTAATTTAAAAAACAAGTATACCTTTGAAAATTTTATAGTCGGTAATAGTAATAAATTTGCTCATGCAGCTGCATTATCAGTTGCAGAAAATCCTGGAAATATGTATAATCCTTTATTTATATATGGAAATAGTGGGCTAGGAAAGACACATTTAATGCATGCTATAGGTAATTATATTAAAGAAAACACTAATAAAACTGTTTTATATGTTACTAGTGACAATTTTATTCAAGATTTTATTGGAATGACAAAAAAGGATGATAATGGTAATAATTTCAATTATGTTGATTTTTTCAAAAATAAATATAGAAATATTGATGTATTGATCATTGATGATATTCAGTTTCTTGGAGGGGCAACGCAAACTCAACAAGAATTTTTCCATACTTTCAATAATTTATATAATGATAGTAAACAAATAATTGTTTCATCAGATAGATCTCCAGCTGATTTAAAGATGTTGGAAGAACGTCTTAGAACTAGGTTTACCTGGGGATTAACAGTAAATATTTATCCACCAGACTTTGCATTACGCACGGAAATTATAAAGAAAAAAATTATTGCTGGCAATTTTGAGAAAGAAATTCCTGAAGATGTTATTGAATATATAGCATCAAATATAGGAACAGATGTACGTCAATTAGAGGGGTCTATAACAAGACTTATTGCTTATTCTACTATAATGGGGGGCGCTGAGATTACATTAGATTTAGCTATTGAAGCGCTGAAAGACTTCATTAGTAAAGGGATGAGTGAGAAGAATGATGTTCATAGAATTCAAAAAATTGTTTCTGAATACTTTCAAATATCTGTTGAAGATATTAGAAGTAAGAAGAGAAGCTCTAATATTTCTTTCCCACGACAGATTGCAATGTATTTGTGCAGAGCAATGACGAATGAATCATTTCCAAAAATTGGAACAGAATTTGGGGGAAAAGATCATTCCACAGTTATGCATTCTGTTGAAAAAATTGAAAATGAGATAAAAGTTAACAAAGATTTAGCAAATATAATAGAAAAATTAAAGAAAGATATAGGGGTTGTTTAAAACTTTTATTAAGTAAGACTTTTTTCCACAAGTAAAAAATTAGTTTTGCTTTGATAAATAAAGGAAAAATTGAGTTTTTAACTTTTTCCACAGTAATAATAAAAACAATTAAAAGAAAGAAGGAATATTTATATGAAATTAACAATTAAAAAAGATTTATTATTAGAGGCATTGAATAAAGTATCTAAAGCTATTTCTACTAAGAATTTAATTCCCGTTTTAGCAGGAATCAAGTTTGAATTAAAGAAAAAGAAATTAACATTAACTGCTAGTGATAATGATATCACTATTCAAACTACTATTAATAGTAATAGTGATGATGATTTTAATGTTGAAAGAGAAGGTAGTATTATTATTCAAGGTAAATATGTATTAGATATAGTAAGAAAACTTCCTGACAAATATATTAATATTGAAGTAATTGATGAATTAAAGATTCGTATTTATACAGAAAATAGTGAATTTAATTTAAATGGTATTAGTGAAAGTGAATATCCTAATATTGGTTTAGAAGAAAGTAAAAAGAAAGTTAATATTAAAGCTGGAGTTTTTAAGAGTATTGTTAATCAGACAGCATTTGCTTCATCTAATGAAGAAAGTAAACCTGTATTAACTGGTATCAACTTTAATATAGTAGGGGATGTATTAGAATGTAATTCTACAGATTCATATCGTTTGGCTAGAAAAGTTGTTAAATTAGATAGTATAAGTGAAGAAAATTATAATATTGTTATACCTAGTCATAATATTATTGAATTTTCAAGAATTTTGGGTGATGATGAGGAAAATGTAGAAATTCATATCTTTAATAATAAGGTATTATTTAAAACTGGAAATTTAAAATTTGAATCAAGGTTAATAAATGGTACATATCCAAATACATCTAATTTATTACCAGATGATTCTTTCTTAGTAATAAGTACAAAATTATCTGATTTCTACGATGTGATAGACCGTGTTAGTATTTTAACTAGTGATAAAGAAAAAAATATTGTTACACTAGAAACAAGTGGTAATATGTTAGTATTAAGAAGTAGTTCAGCAGAAATTGGTCGAGTTGAAGAAAAAATGCCTATTACTAAGAATAATAATGAAGATATTAAAATTTCATTTAGTGCTAAGTATATGATGGAAGCGTTAAAAAGTTTTTCAACAGAAACTGTGGATATTCATTTCGTTGGAGAAATTAAACCGATCTTGATTAAATCAACAGAAGATGAAACTTTAACTCAATTAGTTTTACCAATCAGAACATATTAAGAGGATTGAAAAATCCTTTTTTTTGTATATTTTTGCAAAAAAGCGACGAAAATACCCTAAAATTAGCGAATAATATTAATGAAAGTAACAAATAATAGTTTTTTTGACAAAATGTGACGTTACTTTTTGATATATTTTGAATGGAAACCCAAAGTTTCCGCAGATCGGGGGAAAATTATGAAATATGAAGTTAGTAATGGAACTTTAGCAATAGTTCCGAATGAGGAGTATAGTAGTTTAGTATATGAGGATGATGATAGGTATATTATTGAACAGACTCCTTTTAAAATAATGGAAGAAAGTTGTAAATATTTTGGTAGTACTTATGAAGGAAGAAAGGATAGTGCACGTGAGATTTTAGGTGCTGAATATAAAGTTCCTATTATTGTTGAAGATACAGATAATCTTGTTGTTTTTCCTACAACATCACCACATTCTAGTGAATGTGTATGGATTTCATTAAAAAGAATTAAAAGTTTTGAAAAAATAGATGCATGTAATACTAAAATTATTTTCGATAATAATAAAGAATTAATTGTTCCTTGTTCATATAGGTCAATCGAAAATCAGGTGTCTAGGGCTTCGAGATTAGATTTTGTTTTAAGAAAAAGAAAAAATCGTTAAAATAAATGAAAAAATAGTTAATATAACTATTTTTTTAGTGCTTTTTAAAGCCATTTATGGTATAATATTAGCGTATGTATAGGAATACTGAAATAGGGGATAGGTGATTGTATGAGACTTTTAGATGGTTTTAAATGAAACTTACTAAAATAAATCTCCTTAATTTTAGAAATTGTGCCAATATTAATATAAAGCTTGGTGAGAAGATGAATATTTTTATTGGTAATAATGCGCAGGGAAAAACTAATATATTAGAAGCTATAACAATGCTTGCTTTAACAAAATCTCATAGGGTAGGCGTAAATCCTAATATTATTATGTTCGATAAGAAAAAGGCGCAAATCAAAGGAGTAGTTAAAAAAAATAAAATTATTTCAAAATTAGAAGTCAATATAAGTGAAGAAGGAAAGTCGCTTAAAATTAATCAAACAGATATTAAAAAAGTGGCTGATTATATAGCAAATTTAAATGTAATTGTATTTACTCCTGATGATTTAGAAATAATTAAAGGATCACCTAATATACGTAGAAATTTATTAAATATACAATTGTCTCAAATATCGAAAATTTATTTAAATACATACAATGAATATAATAAGCTATTAAAAACTAGAAATGAATATTTAAAAATATTATTTAGTAATAGTATTGCTGATAAAACGTATTTAGATATTATTACTGATAAATTAATTGAAAAAGCGATAATTATTTATCAAAAAAGAAAAGAATACATTGAATTTATTAATGAAAATATTGATAAATTTTATAAAGATATATCTAATTCTAGTGGTTTAAAGGTAAATTATATTACTAGTATTGAAATTGATAATTTTGAAACTGAAAATATTCGAAATATACTAAAAAGGAAATTTAAAAGAAGTTATAATAAGGAATTAAATTATGGTATGACTATGTTTGGTCCACATCGTGATGACTTCTTTTTCGAATTTGAAGGTAATGACTTGAAGTATTTTGGTTCACAAGGACAACAAAAATTGGCTATTTTAGCTTATAAGTTAGCAGAAATACCTATTTTTACAAGAATATGTGAAACGGAACCTTTATTATTATTAGATGATATTTTTAGTGAATTAGACATTAAAAAAAGAAATAAATTATTAAAATTTGTTAGTAATTGGAATGTACAAACAATTATTACTACAACAGATTTAAAAAATATTAGTAAGAGATATTTAGATGATGCTTATATATATGAAGTAAAAAATGGGAATATTGAAAGAAAGTAGGTTAGAATATGAGTGAAGAAAAAGTAGAACAAGCTTATGATTCATCTGCCATTCAAGTATTGGAAGGATTAGAGGCTGTCAGAAAAAGACCAGGTATGTATATTGGTAGTACTAGTTCTAGAGGATTACATCATTTAGTATGGGAAATTGTTGATAATGCTATTGATGAAGCTTTGGCTGGTTATTGTAAACATATTGAGGTAATAGTTGGCAAAGATAATAGTATTACTGTTAAGGATGATGGACGTGGAATACCAGTTGATCTTCATCCTAAGACAGGTAAAAGTACTGTTGAAACAGTATATACAGTATTACATGCTGGTGGAAAGTTTGGTGGAGGAGGATATAAAGTATCCGGAGGACTTCATGGAGTAGGTGCTAGTGTAGTTAATGCTTTAAGTGATTGGCTTGAAGTAAAGGTATATAAAAATGGTAATGTTTATTATCAGCGATTTAGTCGTGGTGGTCATCCAGATGATGCATTAAAGATTATTGATAAATGTGATGATGATAGGACAGGTACGACAGTAACCTTTTTACCGGATGATGAAATCTTTACTGAGACGACAGTGTTTGATTATGATATTTTAAAGAACAGATTGAAAGAATTAGCTTTCTTAAATAAAGGTTTAAGAATTACATTATATGATGATAGGGAAGCTGATAAAAAGGATTCTTTCTGTTATGAAGGTGGTCTTGTTGAGTATGTCCAAATGCTTAATAAAAATAAAAATCCAATTCATGAAACGATTGTTGATATTGAGGGAGAAGATAAGGATGTTAAAGTAGAGGTTGCTCTTCAATATAATGAAACTTACAATTCAAGTATTTATTCGTTTGTTAATAATATTACTACTCCAGAAGGTGGAACTCATGAAGATGGAGTTAGACGTGCATTAACCAGAATTTTGAATAAGTATGCGACAAGTGCAGGAATTCTTAAAGAAAAAGATGATCCACTTACTGGAGAAGATGCTAGGGAAGGTTTAACAATGATTGTATCAGTTAAACATCCAAATCCGCAGTTTGAAGGGCAAACTAAGACAAAACTTGGTAATAGTGAGGTTAGAGGAATTGCTGATAAAATTTTTTCTGAAACTTTTGAACGTTTCTTAATGGAAAATCCAGACCAAGCTAGAATTATTGTTGAAAAGTCAATGACAGCAAGTCGTGCTCGTGTTGCTGCAAAAAAAGCTAGGGAACTAACGCGTAGAAAAGGTGATTTGGATATTACTAATTTTTATGGAAAGTTATCTGATTGTAAGAGTAAAGATGCTTCAGCTTGTGAAATATTCTTAGTCGAGGGTGATTCTGCTGGTGGTTCAGCTATTAAAGGAAGAGATAGTATGACACAAGCAATTTTACCTTTACGTGGTAAGATTTTGAATGTGGAAAAAGCAAGATTAGATAGAGCTTTATCAAATGAAGAAATTAGAACTATTATTACTGCATTTGGTACTGGAATAGGCGAGGATTTTGATTTATCTAAGTTGCGTTATCACAAAATTATTATTATGACTGATGCTGATGTTGATGGTAGTCATATTCGTGTATTATTACTTACTTTATTTTATAGATTTTTTAAGCCAATTGTTGAGGCAGGTCATGTTTATGCTGCACAACCACCACTATTTGTTATTAAGCATGGAAAAACAATTAAGTACGTTTTAAATGAAACGGAAAGAGATGAATATTTAGCAACTTTATCGCCAAATACGAAATACGATATTATGCGTATGAAAGGTTTAGGAGAAATGGATGCTGAAGAATTAAATGAAACAACTATGGATATTAACAAGAGAGTTTTAAGAAAAATTACAGTCGATGATTGTGTACAAGCAGATGCTATATTTGAAAAATTAATGGGTGATGAAGTTGGCCCAAGAAAAGCATTTATAGAAGAAAATGCTGATAA
>CAZTRE010000021.1:0-19678 GCA_964616405.1 uncultured Mycoplasma sp.
GAACCTACTGATTACAAATCAGTTGCTCTACCAATTGAGCTATTTCGGCATGGTGCTCGTATCCGGACTTGAACCGGAACTCTATCGCTAGAAGTGGATTTTGAGTCCACCGCGTCTACCAATTCCGCCATACGAGCAATACAAATAGATTATAGCATAACCTATTTTATACTTTCAAGCACTTTTGTAATTATTTCATCCAACCTTTCTTCGTTTAACTTTCTACAGTCTCCCTATATTTAGAAGTATACAAATCAGACTCATTATCTTCCTCTTCAACCGCATCTTCTAAAAAATCTCTCATATCTGGTAAATCATCAATTGTAGCTAATCCAAAATAATCTAAAAATTCACTTGTCGTTTCATAAAGAATTGGTCTTCCTGGTAAATCACTTCTTCCAACCTCTTTAATAAATCCCTTTGCTACTAGTTTTCTAATCATCGCAACACTTCCAACTCCTCGTAATTCATCAACTTGTACCCGAGTTACTGGCTCATTATATGCAATAATTGCTAAAGTCTCTAACGCCGATTGGCTAAGTACATTAGTCTCAGGATTTTCAATCAATTTTTGATAATAACTACGATGTTCAAATTTAGTAGTAAGTTTAAATCTATTACCTAAAAAATCAATTCTAAGTCCACGATTTTCATCTTCATAAGATTTCTTTAAATCCATCAATAACGCTTTTGCTGCCTCTTCATCTATTTCTAAAACATCCTCTATTTGTTCTAAAGTAAGTCCCTCTTCACCAACCACAAATAAAAGTCCTTCTAATACTGCATTCATCAACGACTAACCTCCTCTACTATGATATCATCAAAATTATTATTCTGCATAATTGTTAATTCACCATTCTTAGCCATTTCTAAAATAGCTAAAAATGTCGCCACTACATATTCTTTAGATACTACTGGAAAAAGTTCAAAAAATGATATTTTTTTCTTTTTCTTTAATAAAACCTTAATATCGCTTCTCCTAGATAAAACACTAATCTCATTAACTGTTACTTTTGTTTTTAATGGCTTATTATCTTTCTTTCTAGCTAAATATCTTTTAAAAGCCTCAACTAAATCATCAAGCGAAACATCAACACTTATTTCCTTAACTTCATCAACATAATTCTTATAATTTTCTGGTGACTTCGTATATATTTCTTTTCTTAAATTTTCTTTTTTATGTAACACCTTAGTAATTTCTTTATAAGCCTGATATTCTAATAATCTATTAACTAGCTCTTCACGAGGATCTGCATCCTCTTCTTCATCCTCTTCTTGCTTAAGATTAGGAAGTAGCATCTTACTTTTAATTTCAATAAGTTCTGAAGCTAAAACTAAATATTCACTCGCAATCTCCAAGTTCATCTTTTCTTGTAAATCCAAATAATCCATATACTGTTTAGTAATCTTTTCAATCTCAATATTCATTATATCCATCTTACTCTCTTTAATAAGATGTAATAATAAATCTAGTGGACCTTCAAACTCATTAATCTTAACTTTTATATCCATTAAAATCACTTTCCTCTTTGTTTATACCATCTGACTCTATAACCATTATATCATATCATTACTAATGTTAAAAAAAAAGATTATTTAACTAAATATAAATATTATTTCAAATTTTTTAAAATATGTTATAATGAAAAAGTAATAAGTATTAAAAATGAGGTAATTATGAAAAGATTTACAATGAAAGATGAAAATTTCATATGTGAAAATTGTGAGCAAGAAGTATCAACTCTAAAATATACAGCTCGTGATCATTGTCCACACTGTCTCTACTCTAAACATGTTGACATCATGCCAGGAGATAGAGCCAATCCTTGCCAAGGTTTATTAAAACCTATTGGTATTGAAAAATTTAAAGATACTTATAAAATTCTTTATAAATGTACTAAATGTCATCAAGAACATAAAAACATTATGGCAAAAGATGATGACATGAATTTAATCATTCAAATTTCTAATTTAAGCAACTAAAAAATACGTTAAAACTAATTAACGTATTTTTGTTTTTCTAATATCTTTTGAAATAATCCTTTCTTCACCATTTTTATTATATCATACGAACCAATAAACTAATTTTTGGGTTTAAAAATTAAACTAAATATAAAAGAAAATATAATGGCTGTTGTAATACCTGTTGCCGTTAAATCAAACATTCCTAAAAATAATCCAATAAAACCGTGACTATTAGTAGATGCTAGCGCTCCATGAATAAGTGAATGTCCAAAACTAGTAATTGGAAGTAGGGCTCCACCACCTACATATTTAATAATCATATCGTAAATACTAAATGAATCAAGCGCCGCTCCAATTACTACAAATAAACTAGTAATATGTCCTGGAGTTAACTTTGTATTATCTAAAATTATCTGAGCAATTAAACATACTATCCCACAAAATAAAAATGATCTTATTAAAAGCATTAAATCGCCTCCAAACTAATTGCATGTGCAATTGAATAAATATTTTCTTTTTGAAAAACCATGGTTGGTGAAAATAATGCTCCAGTTGCAATCAATAATACACGTTTTAATTTTTTCTTTTTTAATTGATCATATATATAAGAGAAATTTACTAAGGCACTACATACCGGGCCAGAGCCTCCAGCATTAACTTCTTCTTGTCTTTCTAAATCATAAAGCATTACACCACAATCATTATAATTTTTAGATAAATCAATATCTTGGGTTTTCTTCATATAATCAATTAAAATAGCTTTTCCATATCTTCCAAGATCTCCAGTCAAAATTAAATCATAATCATCAACTGTTCTATTAGTTTCCTTTAAATGTGTCGTAAGTGTCTCAATAACTGCCGGAGTCATTACCCTTCCCATATCATTAACATCATTTTGACTATAATCAACTATTTTTCCCAAAGTAGCACATTCTACCTTAACATTACTTTTTTCATTCGTTAATAAACATGCTGCCCCACCAGTCGCTGTAAAAGTTGCACTAGATGGTTTTGGGGCTCCATACTCTGTTGGATTTCTAAATTGCTTTTCACTACTCATATTATGACTAGATACCACAACACAAGCATTTTTTACTCTTTTATCGTCAATGAAATTACTACCAATTATCATTCCTAATACACTACTACTGCAAGCACCATATACCCCCACAAAACTTTTTCCCACACTATAAGTTCCATAAGTAGATGCTGTAATTTGGTTTAACAAATCTCCTCCAATAGTAACATCAATATTCTCTTTCTTTATTCCTGCCTTTTTTAATAATAAAGCCAAAGCATCTTTAACTAATTTAATTTCTGCTTTTTCAAAAGATTTTTCTCCAAAATATAAATCATCATAAGACTTATCAAAGTATTTCTTAAGTGGTCCATTTTTTTCATATGGACCACACACTGTAGCTGTATCCTTTATATATACATTTTTATAATTAAATGTCATCCAATCACCTCAATCAAATATCTAATCATTCCAAAAAACCACGCCGATACTACTCCATATAAAATAACTGACCCCGCAAGTTTAAACATATTTGAACCAATTCCATAGATTGGCCCTTCATTTTTATAATCAAGTGCTGCACTAGTCATTGAATGAGCAAATCCTGTAATTGGAATTAATAACCCACTCTTAAATTTTGTAACCAACTTATCAAAAAATCCCAATGCCGTACATAAACTAGCGATAAAAATCATAATCATAATCATATACGTTGATGCATCACTTCTTGACATATGGAAAGTCGCACATAACACCTCTATTAATGCTTCTCCCAATAATCCTACAAGTCCACCAACTAAGAATGCAAGTAATGCATTTCTACCACGGGTTTCTAAAGCCTTATGTTGATCTGCAATTTTATCATATTTACTATTTTTCATTTTTTCTTCACCATTTATATTTTGACCAGCTCATTTTATTTCATACAAAAAACTTAAGAAAATTTTCTTAAGCTTATAATCTTTGTCTTAATTTTTCTAAAACTTTACCTTCTTTACGAGATACTTGTACTTGACTCATTCCAAGACGTTTACTTGCTTCACTCTGTGTCATTTCTTGATAATATCTTGCCTCAATCAATTGTCTTTCCTCTTTATCAAGCTTTCCAATCTCTGATCTTAAATCTAAAACATCTGCACTTGTATCATTATCAAAGCTCATTACCGAATTGTATAATGACACATCTTCGTCATACATAAAATCTAAACTCTGTACATCTTGCATTGCTCTAGTTGTGTCAGTCACTTTTTCTTCATCTATTTCCATAAATAACGCTACTTCTGTATCAGTTGGTTCTCTTCCCAATCTTTGTCGCATTACATCTTTTGTTTTTTCAATAGTTTGTCCTAACTTTACCACATCTTTACTAACTTTAACACTCCTATTTTCTCTAACAAATTTAGTAACTTCTCCAACAATATAATAATAAGCATAACTTGAAAATTTAACCCCATGCTTCTTATCAAAATGTCTTCTCGCATCCATTAGGCCTATCATTCCAACCTGATATAAATCATCTCTATCAAAATAATTACCATACTTATTAATAATACTATAAACTAAATTCTCGTAATCTAATAAATCTTCCATTATTCTCCTTTATATTGTCAAATAATTGAAAGCTTGAATCCCCTCTCTCACAAAAAATAATCTATCTTGCTTATTAAATGTATTTTCATAATTATCAAGACCACATAAAGCCACTTTTCCACAATTTAAAAATATTTCTACTAACTTATTGTCAAGCCATGGCATTAAATTATAATCAAATTTTTCCAAATCTTTAAAATCTAATACAAAATAATGCATTCCCTGCTTATATAATAAATAATTAAGTTCATTATCAAATTGTGATAACGTCTCTTTATTAAGTTCACCTTCTAAATGTATAAATAATATTCCTCTCATGACATCAATACTTATTTCTAGCATTTGTATCACCTCTCAAAAAGACTATAGAATATTACTATCTGATTTTCTACCATTTCGACAAAAAAAGCTATATTTTTCGTTCGACAAAAATTGACAAAAAAAAGAAGCTTATAGCTTCTTATATAAACATATAACTTGGTTTTTCATAATGAGAAACTTTTTTATCTTCGGCATATTTCTCTACTAAAACCACTCTTTCTTCTTTTAAACTCCTCTGTACATCAATAATTCTTTGGTTTCTAGAACCTTTAAAATATAAATCATAGCTTTTTTCTTCTAAAATAAATTTTCCATCTACTAAGACATCAATTTCTTCTAAAAGTTTTCTTTTACTTTTACTTAGAAGCATTGCTTCATAAGTAAAGCCTGTATAGCACCAAACGTTTAATCCCATATCATGTGCTGCTTTACTTATCTCATAACATGCTTCACTTTGACATACAGGATCTCCTCCAGAAAGTGTTATACCATCTTGATTTTTTACATTTTTTAATTCTTCAATAACTTCTTCCACATCAACTTCAACCCCACCATTGAAATCATGTGTTCCTGGATTATGACATCCTTTGCAGTTGTGAGGGCAACCCTGTGTCCAAATCACAGTTCTTACTCCCTCACCATCCACAACAGAGTCAACCTGTAAATCAGCAGCTAATCTAATTTTCATTATTTTTCTTATTTAATAATTCTTTATAACCGCTATGTTTTACACGATCTCTTTCTTCAGCTCTTTTACCATTATTGAATCTTGATACATCTCCTGCTAAATATCCTGTTACTCTTCTTATCCTTTCGAATTTTTGTCCTTCTCCTACTACTTTTTCCATAATTAATTTCTCCCTTCTTTTATTTATCTTCCACAACATTCTGGTGAAGTAATTCTTTCTATTGGAACTCCCTCAAATTCACGACGTCCACATTTTGGACAGACATCATTAATAACTCCAACATATCCACATACTGGATCTCTATCTACTGGATGATTTACTGCTCCATAACCAAATCCAGCTTCTTTCATTGTTCTAACAATACTTTCAAAAGCATCAACATTTGCAGCCACATCTCCATCTAATTCAATATAAGATATATGACCCCCATTTGTAAGTTCATGATATGGCGCCTCAGTATAAATCTTCTCACTAATACTTGTATTGTAATAAACTGGAATATGGAATGAATTTGTATAATACTCTCTATCTGTAACACCTTTAATCTTTCCATAAATAGCTCTATCAATTCCTGTGAATCTTCCAGATAGACCCTCAGCTGGAGTAGCTAAACATGCAAAATTCAAATTATATTTTTCAGCATATTCATCACATTTCTTTCTCATAAATGAGATAATTTCAAGTCCTAACTTTTGACTTTCTTTATCCTCTCCATGATGTGTACCTCTTAACGCTTTTAAACACTCTGCTAAACCAATAAATCCAATTGAAAGTGAACCATGTTTCCAAACTTTCCTCAAACGATCCGTTGGTTTTAGTTTCTCCCCATTAGTCCAAACACCTTGTCCTAACAAGAATGGGAAGTTATAACAATGTTTATTACATTGTACTTCAAATCTTTCAAGTAATTGATCTTTCACTTTATCCATCAATTCTTCAAGCTCTTGATAGAAAGCTTTCATGTCAGCTTTATCCCTTTCTTTTAAAGCGATACCATATTTAATACCAAGTCTTGGTAAGTTAATTGTTGTCCAAGAAAGATTTCCTCTTCCTGTAACAACCTGATTATCAGGTGAAGTAACATCTCCAATAACTCTTGTACGACAACCCATATAAGCAATTTCTGTATTAATATCCCCTTCCTTATAATATTGAATATTAAATGGGGCATCAACAAATGAAAAATTAGGGAAAAGTCTCTTTGCTGAAACTTCACAAGCTAATCTAAATAAATCATGATTCTTATCTTCTTTATTATAGTTAACTCCTTCTTTTACCTTAAAGATAGATACTGGGAAAATTGGTGTTTCACCATTTCCAAGACCTCTGTCAACCGCAAGTAAAAAATTTTTAATAACCATTCTACCTTCTGGCGATGTATCTGTACCAAAATTCACTGATGAAAATGGAACTTGAGCACCAGCTCTTGAATGCATTGTATTTAAGTTATGAACAAATGATTCCATAGTTTGCTCAGTTGCTCTATTAGTTTTTTGTAAAGCTTTTTCATAAGAATTAGTAAAAATTTCTTTAATTCTATCTGAACCTTTTTGGAAATCACTAAAATCTTCTAAACTTAATTCAATAGAATCACATTTATCAATTTCACGAATAATTCTATCCATATTAATTACTGGTAAAAAACCATCTAAATCTAAGAAATCATAAATTGTTTGTTTAAATTGTTTTTTAAATGTTTTTAAAACTCCTGGGGCTAAGTAATAATCAAGTGCTGGTATTGCTTGTCCACCATGTTGATCATTTTGGTTAGACTGAATAACGATTGCGGCAAGTGCTCCATATGATGTAATATCTTGTGGTGGTCTTATAAAACCATGACCCGTATCAAATCCATTCTTAAATAACTTTGCCAAATCTATTTGACAACAAGTTGTTGTTCCCATTGCTAGGAAATCCATATCATGAATATGAATTGTTCCATTATCATGCATCGTTGCATATTCTGGTTTCATTAAATATGCTTTGGCAAATTCTTTTGAAACCGTTGCTCCATATTGAAGCATAGTTCCCATTGGGCTATTTCCATCAATATTAGCATTTTCTCTTTTAGAATCTTCCTCATTAGCTGATTTCAATCCTAAATTTTCTAATGATTTTAAAAACTTATGAGTTTTATTATCTTCGAAGAATAATTTACGAGATGCATTTCGTCTATCTCTATATTCAGAAAATGATTTATAAACATCATCATATCCCTTTTTAGATAATTCTTCTTCAATTAAATCTTGAATTTCTTCAATCTTAAATTTATCAGTCTCTTTTGTAAGCTTTTCCAGTCTTTTCAAAACTGCTTGATATACTTTTTGAACATCCGCAGTGGTATATTTTCTTTCTACCACCTTATCTTCACTATCAACTTCAACACTATCAAATCCTTTTTTTATTGATAATGCAATTTTTGTTGGATCAAAACTAACCTTTTTTCCATTCCTTTTTATAACAATTACATCTTCCAATTTGTCAGCTACTTCATTCATAAAACTACCTCTACTTTTCTTTGTTTATCTAACCTAATTTTATAATTGCCTTTTTACTTTTGCAACTACATTTTTTATCAAATTTCAACCCAAATTTTAAACATTGTTGATATATAAGGAAAAACTCAAAAAAATATTTTTGTTCGATTTACGTCCATTTACATTTTTAGACATTTCTAGAAACCGTTTTTTAGTTTTTTTGATTTTTTCAGCCATAAAATTTATCGATTTCCTTATTTTTCAACACTTTTGCAAATTAGTAAATTGATTTTTTACAAAAAAACAAAAAATCGTTTTTTAAATTTTCTAATTTTTTTATTTATTTTTCATCAGTGGAACCAAATCCTCCCATTCGTTTTCCTACTGCATTATCATCATCAACAACTAAATATTTTAAGAAAACAACTTGACCAATTATATCTCCTTTTTTAACTAAAATATCTTGGTCACTACAATTAAAATATGCAAAGTAAAAATGTCCATCATTATCTGGATTTTCATAATAATCTGAATCAATTAATCCTACGCTATTGGCCATTAAAAATCCCTTTTTTGGCCCACTACTTCTATTAAGTAATAAGTAACATTCATCTTCCATACAATAAGCTTTTAAACCTGTCGGAATTAGTGTTGGTTTTATACCCGGGATAAATTTTGGAATAACTACATCTTCAGCCGCTTCCACATCATATCCAGCAGAATGCGCTGTTTTTCTAACTGGTAAATTTATATTCTTATCTTCCCAGCCTTTAGCAACTAAAAAACCTCTTTGTCTCATATTGAACAGCTCCTTCCAGTAGTCAAGTATTGCTTTTATATACTTAACTATATTTTATCTCCACCATATACATCCCATTTTACATTAGCTTTTATTTTTTAAATGTTGCATTTGCAACTAAAACAAAAACTTGTTATAATAAAAAACTAAGGAGGTAAAATTATGCTTGTAAATACTACAAATGACAAACTTTTACTTTTTCGAAAAAATCTGTCAAAGTGTGTCAACGTTACAACAAAGGTTTACACAAACAAAGAATTAATATTAAATTATACCCCAATAAAAAAACAAATTGGCTTTATCACTTATGGGAAAGCTCTTATTATAAAAACCGATATTGATGGCAATACCACAATCATGCGTGAGTTAAAAGAAAATGACATATTCTCCAATCTTTTCTTTAAATACTCTGAAGACGAAATTAATATCATTAGTAATCAATATACGGAAGCATGTTTTATTGACTACCACGCAATCCTTAAAAATTGTCCTCTCAATTGTTCATTTCATAATACTTTAGTAACCCAATTATTTGAACTCTTAATAGAAGATAATCGTCAACTAACTGAAAAAATTGAACTTTTGTCCAAACGTTCCGTTAGAGAAAAAATAATCTTCTTTATGAAAAAGCGTATGAATAAAGATAATATTTTTAAAGTTACAACTTCTTATAAAGCTATTGCCGAATATATTGCTGTAGATAGAAGTAACTTAATGCGTGAACTAAACAAAATGGAAAAAGAAAACATAATAAAAAAGAATGGAAAAACAATTTATATATTAATATAAAGTATGCTATAACCAAAGTATCAGGAGAAAAATATGAAAAACTCAAAAAAGAAATTTATATTAGTAGACGCTAATAACATAAATATAACAAAGAGAAAAGCAACAAGAGTTGCAGGATTTAATGACTTTTGGAATGAATATCCTCCATGTGGCGCAATAAGCGCCCAAAAAATATTTACAGAGCATAAAATACCATATGAATTTCACAAAATCGCTTTTTCCTTACCTACTTGCTCATGCGGTCTCAATGGACACGAAGTTTTAACACAAAGAAGATTTGAAATTAGTAAGAATAACGCTACTAAACAGTATATAGGAAACGAGTGTGGAAGATGGTTTTATGGAGATGTTATCCCTGGTTCCGTTAGTTTCAAAACACCAAAGAACAAAGAAAAATATGAAACAATCCTAAACTTTTATGAACAATTACCAGAACAAGGTTACCTTGACTCATATATTGCCGCAATCAAAAAAATGCTTTATAGCGAATATGAACTATTATTTAATAATGAACAACCAACCCTTGAAGATAAAGCCGCAACACTATTAAAAGCAATAAAAAACTACAATTAAGTAGTTTTCCTAAATTAAAATTTCAACCGCACCGCCTGGTGCGGCCTTTTTGATACAAATAAAATGTGTGGTCTTAATTAAACCGCACATTTTATTTAGCATTTCCATTTTCTTCAGTATATTGAGGCCTATTTGTACTATTAGTGCAAGGTATCAACTCACTACCAACAGGCGTCATTTGTCTGCATTCTCCTAAAACTTCCGCTTGTTCCAAATCATCTGCTGCAAATTTCAACATCTTTAAAGCATTAGGATTAGCTGCAATAGAGGCAACATCATTATGTTCTACAGTTCCATTATCAAGCCCAAAATTAATACCAACACTTACTTCACCATCAGTAAATTGTGGAGCAAAAGTTGCTAAAGTCATTTCTTTATCAGCCGGTGGAGCATCAACTGAAATATCAGTTAAAGAAAAACCCTCTTTTTCAAAATAATCAAATTTTATACTCACACATCCAGATTGTGGATAACCATATTGCATATGATAATAACTTCTTCCTGGTTGCAGACTTTCTCCACTAACTATTTGCTCTATTTGAAAATTTTGATTTGATCCTAAATGAATTTCCTTTCCAAAATATAAAATTCCCTGATCAAAAAACCTTAATATTTTCTCTTCTGCTTCCTTCATATTTTCTGACATACTTTTCTCCTCCATCTTAAATAGATTATAGCATACAATTAACTAACAAAGGAAAAAACAACAAGCATTTGACAGTTAATAGTAAAAATGTTATCTTTCTAAAAGACTCAAACTTACTTTTTCCTTTTCTAAACTTATCTCATCTACATAACAATCAACTATATCTCCTACACTAAATAGATCCGAAGGATGTTTAATAAATTGTTTACTTAATTTTGATATATGGGCAAGTCCATCGTTATGAAGGCCAATATCAATAAACAAGCCAAAGTCAACTACATTTCTAACTGTACCTTGTAGTTTCATGCCAACACTTAAATCTTTAATATCTAAAATATCACTTTTTAATAAAGGTTGTGGCATATCATCTCTTGGATCCAGGTTAGGTTTCTTTAGTGACGCAATCACATCTTCTAAGGTATAAATGTCTGTACCTAATTTTTCTTTATACTCTTCCTTATCAATTGAATCAAGTTTTTCAATCAATATATTAGTCCCAATATCGCTTAATTTCATACTCAAACTATAAAGTAATTTAGTCGCAACCTCATAACTCTCTGGATGAATCGCCGTTCTATCCAATACATTCTCTCCATCAACAACTCTTAAAAAACCAATTGCTTGTTCATAGGCTTTATCAGATAATAATTTCTTTTTTAAAATCTCCTCACGTGAAGTGATTTTTCCCCTTTCATTACGATAACTTATAATCTTTTCAATAGCCTTTTTCGTAATACCAGAAACATATTTTAAAAGTGAAGCAGACGCTGTATTAATATTAACCCCAACACTATTAACACATTTTTCAACGACAAAATCTAATGAATTTGATAATTTCTTAGGTGCCACATCATGTTGATACAACCCAACACCAATTCCCTCTGGTGGAATCTTTACAAGTTCTGCCAATGGATCTTGCAAACGTCTTCCAATACTAACAGCACTTCTTTTTTCAACGGCTAAATCAGGAAATTCCTCAATTGCAACTTCTGATGCACTATAAATAGATGCCCCTGCTTCAGAAACAATAACATATTTACAAGCTAGATTATACTCTTTTATCATCTCTGCGCAAAACTTTTCACTTTCCCTTGATGCAGTACCATTACCAATCGCAATAATCGAAACATTATATTTCTTAATTAATTGGACTACCACTTCTTTACTAAGCTTAATTCTCTTTTCAGTATCTCCATTTAAAAAGGGCTTAATAACTGTTGAATCCAAATACTTTCCATTCTTATCCACAACCGCCAATTTACATCCATTTACAAATCCTGGATCAAATGCCAATACAACTTGTTCTTTCATCGGTGGAGTAAGAAGTAATGCTTCCAAATTCTTTCCAAAATTATCAATAGCAGCTTCTTCTCCAACTTCAGTTAACTCACTTCTAATTTCTCTCTCAATTGAAGGCTCAATCAACCTTTTATAAGCATCAAGAATTGCTTCTTTTACTGTACTAACTACAAATGATTTTTCATTTTTAATTAACTTTTTCTCTAAGAAATTAAGAATTTCATCTTTTGAAACATTAATCTTAATTGTCAAAACTTTTTCATTCTCGCCTCTATTTAGAGCTAGTATTCTATGTGGTTTAATATATTTAACTGCTTCACTATATTCATAATACATTTCATATACTTTGCCTGTATCTTCTGCATTTTTCTTTAGACTGGAACAAATCACACCATTTTTATAAAAATAACTTCTAATCCATTTACGATAAAATGCATTATCACTAACCCACTCCGCAATAATATACCTAGCTCCTTCAATACACTTTTCTACTGGTAAATCCTCCTTAACAAATTTCTTAGCCATATCTTCTAAACTACCAATAGTTGGGAAACTCATTATCATCTTAGCTAGAGGCTCTAAGCCTAATGCCATAGCTTCTGTTGCCTTAGTTTTCTTCTTTTCCTTATAAGGCCTATACAAATCTTCTACTTCCACTAACTTACTACAAGCTAAAATTGAATCTTTCAATTCTTCCGTAAGCATTCCCTTTTCATCAATTAGTCTAATAACATCTTCTTTTCTCTTTAATAAGTTTACTTGATATTCATAAACTTCATTAATAGATCGAATCATCTCTTCATCCAAGGCCCCTGTTGCCTCTTTTCTATATCTCGCAATAAAAGGAACAGTATTACCTTCACTAAGCAACTCTAAAACAACGCTTATTTGTTTCTCAGTAATATTTAAATCCTTCGCTATTTCTTTAATAATCATCTCATTCATTATGTTAAAACCTCCATCTCTAGTCTTTAATCATTTTAACACACAACCTAAAAAAAAAGAAACCCCTGCTGAGATTTCTCTTAAAAATATCATTTACTATTTTTTATAATATAATTAAAAACCATAGCGTAACACTTCAAACTTTCCTTCAAAAACTCCATTCATATTAGCTACCATTTCACTTTCATAAAGTAAGTCAAACTGAAAACCCTTATTAAAGCCAATACCTCCACCACGATCTAATATTATTATTAAGAATTTATCATCAACTTCAATTATGCTTCCAAATGGAATCGACCTATCCGCCGCAGCTATTCTCACTCTACCATATTCTCTATCTTCATAATAAATATTACCTGATCTTACATCCAAACCATTATACGCTAAAAAGCCACTACATCCAACACAGTCAGGTCCATAGCCACTCATTCTTCCATTAAATGCATCTAAAACATTTATTTCTTCTGTAACTTTTGTACCAGCAATTTCTTCTTCAACTACTTTTTCTTCCATCCAAGAAAAATCTTTACTCAAAATATTTTTATCACTATACTTATAAGTTATATTATCTGTCTTTATTTCTCCAAAACAAACAAATAAACTTATTAGTAAAACTACAAATTTATTCATAAAAAAACTCCCTGTAAATATGAGAATATCATATTAACAAAGAGTAAATCAACTAAATTTCTTATTTTACAAATATTACCACTATTTAATTCTTTTACAATTATAAGCTGCCGCATTCATTTCTATTTCAATATCATCAATATTTTGATTTTGTTTATAATCTGGATATATTCCACCCGCTTCAATAAATGCTGACATAGCTTCTGCTCTATTAACAGAATCATATGTAAATATCTGTCTTTCTTTTAATAAGCCATTTTCTAAACTACAAGTAATATCAATACCGCTTAAACTACTAGCCGATTTTTTCACAGCTAAACACTCATTATATAATTCGTTAAGTTTTTCTTCATCAAGATTAATATCGCCTCTGATTTCAGTTGCATAATTTAATCTTTTTAACCGACTATCTCTAAATTCAAACTTTGCAGTATAAGTAAAATCCATCGCACTAGAATTTTTTTCAGATTCACAAACTAAAGTCCCTGTTGTAATTTTTTCCACAACTTGTCCTCTATTTTCCTGTCTAGATTTTAAATATACTGAAACCTTATCAATATTAAAAATAAATAAAAGCAATCCGACAAATAATAAAATCAAAAGAATATTTTGGAATTTATTTCCTTTATTATTTTCTACAGAGGTAGATGTACTATCCGTATTTACAACTGCATTACCTTCATTACTTTTTATTTGCTGATCCATATTAGTTTGTGAAACTGCCTTTAATGCTACTTTATCATTAACTAATTGTACCCGTTGTTGCGTTTGTTGTGGCATGGCATCAACAGCTGGTGCCTCTGCACTTTGGTTCCCACTAACTTGGCTAGGTACCACTTGTGTTGCTGGTGTAACTGGAGTTTCTATATTAGTAGCCGTATTTTGTCCCGTAGTATTAGGTACTTGTCCGCTTGCATTATTAGATCCACTATTCATAATTACCAACTCCTATTCTACAATGTATTATATCATAACCCATTAACGTAAACTAGATATTTTTTCTTGAAAATTATCACTCTTTATTATATAACTACCAGCAGTTACCATATCACATAATCTACATTTAGAAATACTTTTGTCATTAATTCCACCATCAATATTAATAATAGCTGGAATATTATATGAATTAAGTAATTCTCTAATTTCTTTTATACGATTTTCACTTTCCTCTATAAACGCTTGTCCTCCAGCTCCAGGTTCTACACTCATTACTAATATCATATCAACATATGGTAAATATGGAATCAACTCTGAAACTCTAGTATTTGGTTTAATCGATAAACCAGCCTTTATTGAATATTTCTTTATCATTTCCAAACACTCTACTATATCTTCCTCAATCTCTACGTGAAAAGTAATATATTCCGTATTAAGCTCAGCATATAATGGAATATACTTTTTAGGATCATCAACCATTAAATGAACATCTAATCTTTTTGACGTATACTTATAAATATTCCTCATTTCACTAAATGGCATTGTCTTATTTGGAACAAACTTTCCATCCATTATATCAACGTGAATATAGTCAACATCTGTCTCATTCAACTTTGCTAAATCCTGAGCTGGATTCTTACTATTCAAAAATGATACACTTACTTTCATTTGTCACCCTCCTCAATGAAATTTAAATAATTATCATATCTACTCTTCATAATATTATTCGCTAAAACTTCTCTTTTTACGGCACATTCTGCCTCTTTTGTATGATTACAATCCTTAAATGGACATGGATACTTTGTAAACTCCCTAAAAGCATCCCGTATTTTATCCTTTGGAACATTCTTAAAATCTAATGCTGAAAATCCAGGAGTATCCATAACTTTTCCTCCAAACAATTCAAAAAGTTCCACAACTCGTGTTGTATGACGACCTCTTCCCAAAGCCAAAGAAACTTCTCCCGTCTCTAAATTCCAATTAGGATTTAACTTGTTTAGTAAACTACTTTTCCCCGCTCCTGTTTGTCCTGTAAATACACTAGTCTTATTTTTTAGAAGTTCTTTTATTTTATCTATTTCTTGATTAGACACAACCGTATATCCTAAACTTTTATAATATTTTAATGTTTCATATATCTTCTTTTTCTCATTCTCATAAGTAATATCTTCTTTCGTTATACAAATGATTGCCTCAACTTTATTAATCTCCATTAAAACAATTAATTTATCTAATAAACTTAATGAAAAATCAGGATGAACCAAACTTGTAACTAAAAAAGCTTGATCTATATTACTAACCTTTGGTCGATAAAACTCATTCTTACGTGGTAATACTTTTTCAATTAATTTCTTTTCTTTACTGAAAAGAACATAATCCCCCACTAATGGAGTAATATGTTCTTTTCTAAATATACCACGACATTTACAAGGATAAGTATCACCGCAACAGCTAACAATATGTAAATCACTAATTATTTTTATTATTTGTCCTTGCATATATCCCCCTAAAACTATTCGTTACTTCCTGTATCACTATCAGATCCACTATCTGGCTCTTCTGGTGTTGTAGGTTTTGGTACTGGTTTTTTAGCTACATCAACTGTTAACGTTGTTCCTCTAGCAATCGGACTACCGGCAGCTCTTGATTGACTTATAATTTTTCCTTCTGCATATTTATCAGTTTCAATTTCATTGACTTTAATAATAATTCCATATTTCTTACAGAACGCCTCAGCATCAGATAAACTCCATCCTTCCGCATTCATATCTGGAAATTTATCCACAACATCAGGAATATAAAGAATAATTTCATCGCCCTCTTTAACTTCAGATCCAGCTGCTAAAGATTGGCCAATAATTTCCTGTTCGTCATACTCTCTTGTATTATCAGTTGGTTCCTTTTTCTCAACTTTTACTTTTAAATTATACTGTGTCTTTAAAATTGTTTGAACTTCAATATAATTTTTACCAGTATAATCTTCAATTTCAAAAGTCTCTTCACCGGCAGACTTATAAATAGTAACCTTAGTTCCCACTTTAACACTTCTTCCTTTTTCAGGATCTGTCTTAACTACTAAGTTCTTTTCTACTTCTTCAGAAGATACTACTTCAATTTCCGTATTTACTTCTAACCCTAATTTTTGAAGTTTCTTTTCACAAGCACTTACTTTTAATCCTTTACAACTAGGCACAGTAACGGCATCATCATTAGCCTTACCAGGTACAACAAAGAATATTATTAAAAATGTTAATAATAAAATTCCTAGTACACTTGCCAAAACAATAATTAACACTTTGTTCTTTTTATCATCTTCATCTTCGATCTTAGTCGCAATTGGTTGCTCCAAATCATCTTTATCAATACCCATTTCTGGTTCTTCCTTAGAAGTACTTTCTTGTTTTTTCTTCTTAATAGGCTCTTCATGTTCTGGATATTTATATTGATAAGGTTCTTCATTTATTCTATCTTCATCTAAAGCTGTAAGTAAATCTTCATACATACTACGCGCATCTTCATAACGATTTTTTGGATTCTTAGCCGTCGCTTTTTTAATTATATTTTCAATACTTTGTGGTATTGCAGGATTTTCTTCTCTAAGACTTGGAAGGGGCTCTCTCATATGTTTTAAAGCTATCTCAACTGCATTATCTCCCCTAAAAGGTAAACTACCAGAAAGCAACTCATAGAAAATAATTCCCATTGAATAAATATCACTCTTAACAGTAGATCCTTTACCACTCGCTTGTTCCGGAGGTAAATAATGTACACTTCCCATTACTGAATTTGTTTGTGTAAGTTGGGTTGAATTAAGTGCCATTGCAATACCAAAATCCGTAATCTTAATCTGACCATCATCTTTAATCATAATATTTTGTGGTTTTAAATCACGATGAACAATATATGAGTCATGAGCATGACGCATTCCATCAGTAAGTTGTAACATAATATCAATTGACTCAGATAACGTTAGATTACCACGCCTCTTTAATAATTGCTTTAACGTTTTTCCTTCAACATATTCCATTACAATATAATAAAGACCATCGTCTTCTCCTACATCATACATTTCCACAATATTTGGATGAGCAAGAGACGATGCAGATAATGCTTCACGTTGAAAACGTCTTACAAATTTTTCATCGTTAGATAAATCTCCTCTAAGTATCTTTATGGCTACATTTCGATCTAAAATCGTATCATATCCTAGATAAACATTAGCCATACCACCTTCACCAATTGCTCGAATTATTTCGTAGCGTTCATTAATTTTCTGCCCCTTTGTTATCACTTAGAGTCACCTTCTTCTTCACGAACTAAATAAGCAACCGAAATATTATCTGTTCCACCCCTATTGTTTGCTTTTTGAATTAGTTTAGTAACTTTATCTTCTACTTCACCTTCACCAAGCAAAACCTTTTCTATTTGTGCATTTTCCAACATATTTGTAAGTCCATCACTAGACAACAATATTTCTGTAACATCCATATCACAATCAAATATATCCACATCTACTTCTAATGCCGCACCTAGTGCTTTCATTAAAACATTCTTCTTTGGATGATTACTAGCCTCTTCCTTAGTAAGTTCACCCGCACTAACAAGTAAATTTACTAAAGTATGGTCATATGTAACTTTATGAAGTTTTTCATCTTTCATCACAAAACCACTTGAATCTCCAACATTACCAAACAATAAATATCCTTTTGTAAGGACTGCCATTACTAAAGTAGTCCCCATACCTTTACTTTCAGGATGACTCTTTTCATGTTGGAATATAAGTGTATTAATCTCATCAACAGCATCTCTTATCCATTTAACGGCATCAACCTTACTCATATTCATAAAAGTTTCTTTAAAATGTTTCCCCAAATAACCAATAGCTATTGAAGAAGCAACTTCTCCTGCGGAATGACCACCCATTCCATCAGCTATGGCCATTAAATAACTACCTTCATTATTCTTAACAATAATTACACTATCTTCATTATGATCACGAACTTTACCAGCATCTGTTAAATAAAAAGATTTCATAGCTCCTCCTTCTTACTTCTAAGTTGTCCACAAGCAGCACTAATCTTACTACCAAACTCCCTACGTATTGTAACATTTATTTTATTCTTCTTAAGTATATCATAAAACTTCATAATTTGAATAGTATTACTTCTTTTAAAATCAATATTATTCGTCTCATTATAAGGAATCAAATTAATATAACAATTAAGTCCCCTTACTAACTTAGCTAACTCTAAAGCACATTCCTCAGTATCATTGATTCCTTTTAATAAAATATATTCAAAAGTAACACGTCGGTTAGTCTTTTCTAAATATTTAGTCAAACTATCAATTAACTTGTCTAGTGGATAAGCCTTATTAATTGGCATAATCTTATCTCTTATCTCATTATTTGGAGCATGTAAGCTAATAGCTAAATTAATCTGTAAATCAAGATTACTAAACTCCTCTATTTTAGGTACAATTCCACATGTGGATACTGTTATATGGCGAGCTCCAATCGCCAAGCCCTTAGGATGATTAATGATCTTTAAAAATTTAACTAAATTATCATAATTGTCAAATGGTTCACCAATCCCCATCACTACAACATGACTTATTCTCTCACCTAATTCTTTTTCAATCATAAGTATCTGTAAAACCATTTCATAAGCTTCTAAGTTTCTGACTTTTTTTCTTCTTCCTGACTCACAGAATTTACATCCCATATTACAACCTACTTGACTAGATACACAAATACTATTTCCATAATCATGTCTCATAAGTACTGCTTCAATATGTTCTTTATCATTTAGCTCAAACAAATATTTATTAACGTCTACATCTTCTTGAACTTCTACAATTTTTAATCTCTCAAAAGAATATTTACTTACTATCTTTTCCATTACATCCTTCTTTATGTCAGTAATATCTTTATAGTCTTCTATTCTCTTTTCATAAAGCCACGAAAACAACTGTTTCGCATGAAACGCCTTTGAACCAATT
>CAZTRE010000022.1:0-17727 GCA_964616405.1 uncultured Mycoplasma sp.
CTTGGTTTGGGACCAAGGGGTTGCAGGTTCAAATCCTGTCTTCCCGACCATTTTGATTTTAACTCATATATTTGGGTTTGGTAAAAGTACTTTTTTAGAAGTACTTTTTTGTTATATGATTTCCTCAAAAATAGATGGCAAATCTGAATAGAAAATTTGAAATGAACTACCATGATTATATGGCTTTCCAGCATTAACTCCATGTTTGTATATACCATATTTAATTTTTACAAATATTTTTCCTGAAGCTAGTGCCTCAATAAAACGCTCGTATGATGTTAATTTGTAAAATTTTGCATTAGTATACTTTATATACTTTTCTCCTCTAACTATTTTTGTTTCGTTTTCCACTAAGCACAAGTTACTTAATTTTCTTTTAAAAGCTAGATATATTGAATGAATCTCCCAATATGTCTTTAATTCTATCGTTTTACCATTTGCGTGAGCCACATGTATATATAATCTATCCACTCCCGTATCGCAACACAATTTCATAATTAATGATTTTCCCCAATGTGTAAAGTTGGAGGAATTTAAAGTAATATATAGAACTTTGCTGCTAGTATATTTAGAATCATAAACCCCATATCTAGAAACAAATGCTTGTAAAGCCATTGGTTCTGGTCCATCAAGCATAAGACTAAACAATGTAATGGGAAATTTTGAATGCCTACTTTGTACTTTTATTTCTATATCATTATAGTCCGGAACTGCAAAATCATTTCGTCTAAGGCCAAGTAGATTTTCAAACAATAATCCATTTTCTCCGTGACCCAACTTGGGCACTTTTATCCAATTCATAGAATTTATTTCTTTAAATTTTTTTTCTAAAAGTTCAAAATCAGTTTTAATAAAATTCACCTCATCAATATTATTCGCATTTTTTTAGAAATTTCCGAATAAAATTAATAAAAAAGGTGATTTTATGTCAAAAATTTTAACATGTTTGTGTTTAATAATTTTATTATGCAATATAAATGTGTCGGCTAAAGATACAGCATCGGCTAGTATTGTAATTGATAATAATACAGGAAGGGTACTATACGAGAATAATATCCATGAAAAAAAATTGATTGCTTCGACAACAAAACTAATGACTGCAATCTTAACAATTGAGAATGCCACTTTAACAGATAGAATAAGAGTTGGAAATGAAATTTTAGATATGTATGGAACAAATATCTATATTGAAGTTGGCGAAGAGATTAATATTAATGATTTACTATACGGATTACTTTTGAGAAGTGGAAATGATGCGGCAAAGACTTTAGCCATAAATATAGATGGAAATGAAGAAAAGTTTGTACAGAGAATGAACCTAAAAGCTAAAGAGATTGGTATGAATGATACGATATTTGAAAATCCACATGGATTAGATGATAGTACTAAAAATTATTCTACTGCATATGATATGGCACTTTTATCACAATATGTATCTAAAAATAAAACATATATGAAAATTGCAGGTACGAAGAAGTATGCTACGAAAACAAAAAATAAAAGCTATCTTTGGTATAATCGAAATAAACTTCTAAATACGTATGAGTATTGTACAGGAGGAAAAAATGGCTACACACCCGATGCGGGAAAAACACTTGTCACAACCGCAGAAAAAGACAAACTGAGTTTAAGCGTTGTAACGTTAAACGATCCAAATATATATGAGACACATAAATATCTGTATGAAAAAATTTATAATAAATACCGGAACTATAAAATAATCGATAAAAAAACATTTAAACTAGAAAATTCTCTCTTTAATGATAAGGTATATATAAAAAGTTCTTTTACATATCCGCTTACCAAAGAGGAATTAAAACATATATCAACAAAAATTGTACAATTTAATGAAAATGAGATTAAAGATATTGTTGGCTATATACAGATCAAATTAGATAATAAAATAATTGGACGAGTAAATATCTATAAAGATGACATCAAAAAAGAAGAGAAAATGACTCTCTTCAGAAAATTTAAAAACTACCTATTTGATACTCTAAAGAAATTAAAACCAGGTCTACAAAAAAGTCTAAATCCGGGCTTAGTTGTGCCTATACCACTGGATATATATAAGTCCGTTTTTCCAACAATATAGTGCTCATCATAATATTTTTCTGCACCACTTTCTTTATATAATCCGCCTATAATCGGAATTCGCACAGTACCATTATGTGAATGACCTGACAAATATAAATTAACGGGATATTTGGCTAAAACGTCATCAACATAATCTGGTTTATGACCTGCAACGATTGTGTAAATGTCACTATTGTGTGTAGGATCGTTAAAATAATCAAATCCTTTAGAGATATCAACAGAGTTTGGCGAGGAATCGAGCCCAATAAAAATAATCGGTTGCATATCGTCTTTATAAATAAGGTCATACTCATTATCCAAAACTATGAATTCACTTTGTTTCATTATTGTATAAAATAGCTCACGATCTTCTTCACCAGAAACAGCATATTTTCCTAATGTTGTTTTTATCTTCTTCAACAAAGAAATTAACTTTTCTTGTTCTTTGGTACTAAGTTCATAGGTTGAGTCAATTAAGTCCCCAGTAAAAATAACCAAATCTGGTTTTCTTTTATTTATTTGCTTTACTAAATTATCGACTTCATCATAAAAGACTGTTGTACCATAGTGCAAATCCGAAAATTGAATTATCTTTAATCCAGAAAAACTGCTGGGTAAGTTTTTATCTACAATTCTTTCCTCTTTAACCGTTAGAATTCTTGATGAAATATATGTAGTATACAAGTAAAACATTATGAACAAAAAGACAATTACAAAAATAATTTTAAAAACTAAAATAACTATTTTTTTTCTTCGTTCATGTCTTTTTTCATTTATAATTTCTTGTTGCTTGTTCTGGTTTAATTCCTCTCGTGTCATTTATCATCACCAATTATATTTTAACAAAAAATGCCTATACTTACTAGGAAAAAAGTTAATTTATAGTTTTATAGTAGAAAAAATATAAAAGTATGCTAAAATGAATGTGGTAATTATATAAAATATGATGTAATTATAATTTAAAAAAAGTCATAAATACTGTAACTACCATAGTTATTGAGAGGAGTAGCTGCAAGGAATATGTAAAAAGGAGAAATAAGATGGAAAATAATAAAAAAACAACTTTAATAATGTTTGGCACAATATTTTTAATTTTAATTGGGTTAGTAGTTGCCTTAATAATTACAAAAAATAATGCCATAAAAAAAGTAACAAAAGAAGATTTATTAAATATTAATTATGAAATAGAGGGAAATGAAATGAATTTAGAACAATATCAAACAGAAAATCCAGTTGTTGCAATGCATATTGAGGGTTATGGTTCAATAGTAATAGAATTATATCCAAATGTTGCGGAAAATACTGTAAACAACTTTATATCTTTAGTCCAAAGTGGATTTTATGATAATAACACCTTCCATAGATTAGTTCCAGGATTTGTATTACAAGGTGGGGATCCAAATGGTCAAGGTACAGGAGGACCAGGTTATAGTATTAAAGGAGAATTTTCTGCTAATGGTTATAAAAACGACCTAAAGCATGAAGAAAAAGTCGTTTCTATGGCGAGAAGCCAAGCTTATGATTCAGCTGGAAGCCAATTCTTCATTATGTTAGGTGATGCATCGTATTTAGATGGTGAGTACGCTGCTTTTGGAAAGGTAATTGATGGATGGGATAACATCAGAAGAATTGCATCGACTGAAAGAGTAAGCAACTCTCAATCAGGACAACTTGCTGAAAACTTAAAAATAACCAAAGCCGTAGTAGACTTAAAAGGAAAAATATATCGCGACGTAGAAAAGGTTGCTAAGTAATTTAGTAACCTTTTCTCTATTATAAATACAGGTAATATGATACAATAAAAAGTAAAGTAGTAAGGAGTAAAAGTTTATGAAGGAATTCTTAGATAATTTAAAAAACACTTGGCAATATGCTAAGAAACAAAAGAATAAATTAATCGGTTACATGGCTTGTAATGTTTTCTCAATTTTTATTAGTATTTTTGTTCCTATATTAAGTGCTAACGTTATTGTAAAGCTAACAAGCAGTGAATTTAAACAAGTTTTATACATCAGTTTAGCCATCCTTGCATGTGAACTTTTTAGAAATTTAATAAATTATTGTTCAAGATATTTTGCCCAAGTTAGTTACCGTGAAACATTCACCGATCTTCAAAGCGCATTGGGTAACGAAATACTAAAGTTAGAAAATAAAATTATTGATAATAACTCTTCGGGTGTATTCATCCAGCGTCTTACTAACGATACTAGTAGGATTGCCGATATTTTTCATACTCTAAATAATTGTCTAACAAATATCATTACTAACATCGGTATTTTTATCGCCATATTTATTATTAATAAAATTGCCTTTTTTTACTTAATATTAATGATTTTATCGATTTATTTAGTTGAGAATAGGCGTATAAAATTATACAATGAACAAGATAAAATATATCGAAAAAATCGTGAAAACACTTCTGGATTTGTTGGTGAATTGGTTCGGGGTGTTAGAGATATCAAAATGCTTAATGCCGAGAAAAGTTTTATGAAAGAGCTAAACAACAAAATTCAAGATTTAAACTCTCATCGCTATGCTATGCAAAAAGTTGACCGCAAATACACAATCTTAAGAGGTAATTTAATTGATTTATACGATACAGGGATGATTTTTCTCCTTGTTGTGTTAATAATAAAAGGGCATCTTGGTATAGCCAATGCTCTAGTTATACATAATTACATGAGCCGAGTAACCTCAATCGTTAGTTATGCAAGTATGCTTTTAAATGCTGTTAAAGATTTTAATTTATCTTCTGGAAGAATATTCGATATCATGAAAAGTGATGAATTTAAAAAAGAAGAGTTTGGGGTTAAAAAGATAAACAAAGTAAAGGGGAAAATATCTTTTGAAAATGTATCATTTTCTTATAATGAAGAACGCAAAATTATAAATAATCTTAACTTTACAATAAAAGCCAATGAAACGGTTGCTTTTGTTGGAAAATCAGGGGTAGGAAAGACAACCATTTTTAACCTTCTATGTAAGATGTATGATATTGAATCAGGAACTATATCAATTGACGGAATAAATATCCAAGAACTAGATAAAGAATCAATCCGTGGAAATATTACCGTCATCAGTCAAAATCCCTATATTTTTAATATGAGTATTCGCGACAATCTTCGACTAGTAAAAGAAGATTTAACTGAGGAAGAAATGATAAAGGCTTGTAAGTTAGCTTGCCTTCATGATTTTATAAATAAACTTCCTAATGGTTACGATACGATTGTTGGAGAAGGGGGAATCAGTTTAAGCGGTGGTCAGCGCCAACGTTTAGCCATTGCCAGAGCCTTCGTACAAAAGACAGAAATAATTCTTTTTGATGAAGCAACATCCGCCTTAGATAATGAAACACAAGCCAGTATTCAACAAGCAATTATCAATCTTCAAAAGAAATACACCATTTTAATTATTGCTCACCGACTAAGTACAATCGTTCATAGTGATCGGATCCTTTTTATGACTGAAAAGGGAATAGAAGCGGAAGGAACTCATGAGGAATTACTTGCGACAAATGAAGATTATCGTCTTCTATATGAAACAGAAGTATCTAACTAATCAAATAGCTAAACAAACTTTATAAAAAAAGTTGAAAATTCAAGTAATTTGTTATATAATCAATGCTAGATGCAGAGAAGTCGAGGAGTAAATATCCATTCTTTTAAAGAGAGTTCACGACAGGTGCGAGTGAATAAAGATAAATATTGAAGGTAGCGACAGAGCATGAATCCTGAAATTAATAGTAAGTTTTCCCGGTTAATTCCGTTAAAAATATCAAGCTATCGTAAGATAGAAATTAAGGTGGTACCACGACAAGTTCGTCCTTTTGGATGACTTGTTTTTTAATTTTATAAAAGAAAGAAGATGATAAAAATGCTAGAAAAAAAATATAATCCTCAAGAGGTAGAAAAAGGAAAATACGAAAATTGGAAATCGAAAGGTTACTTCAAAGCTGATAGTCAAAGTGACAAAACTCCATTTTGTATCGTAATCCCTCCTCCAAATGTAACTGGTAAATTACACCTAGGTCATGCTTGGGACGTAACACTACAAGACATAATCATCAGATACAAAAGGATGCAAGGATATGATTGTCTATGGTTACCAGGAATGGATCATGCGGGAATTGCTACTCAAGCAAAAGTAGATAAACGTCTTAAAGAACAAGGAATTAGACCACGTGGCATGAAAAGAGAAGATTGGCTAGAACAAGCTTGGGCTTGGAAGCATGAATATGCTCAAACCATTCACGAACAATGGGCCAAAATGGGTATTTCGGTTGATTACACAAAAGAAAGATTTACCCTAGACGAAGGTTTAAATAGAGCAGTCAATCAAGTTTTCATTGACCTTTACAACAAAGGATTAATCTACCGTGGAGAAAGAATCATTAACTGGGATCCAGAACAAATGACAGCCTTATCAACAGAGGAAGTTATTTATAAAGAAGATAAAGGAGCTTTCTACCATTTAAAATATTATATTGAAGGAGAAAAACGTTATCTAGAAGTCGCAACAACCCGTCCAGAAACATTATTTGGAGATACTGCTGTTGCTGTTAACCCAAAAGATGAAAGATATAAAGATTTAATTGGTAAAAATGTTATCCTTCCAATTGTTAATAAGCCAATTCCAATTGTTGGCGACGAACATGCCGATCCAGAGTTTGGAACAGGTGTTGTTAAAATTACTCCAGCCCATGATCCTAACGACTTTGAAGTAGGAAATAGACATAACTTAGAAAGAATAGTAGTCATGAACCCTAATGCAACAATGAACGAAAAGGCTGGAAAATATTGTGGTATGACCAGAGAAGAATGCCGTGAGGCACTAATCAAAGATTTAAAAGAACAAGATCTACTTATTAAGATAGAAGAAATGACTCACTCAGTAGGCCACTCAGAACGAAGCGATGCTGTAGTTGAACCATATCTATCTAAACAATGGTTTGTCAAAATGCGTCCATTAGCTGATCGCGTTCTTGAAAATCAAAAGAATAAGGACACTAAAGTTAACTTTGTCCCAACACGTTATGAAAAAACGATGAATCATTGGATGGAAATAACCTATGACTGGTGTATCTCTCGTCAACTATGGTGGGGGCATCGAATTCCTGCTTGGTACAAAGATGATGAAGTAAAAGTACAAATTGATTCACCAGGAGAAGGTTGGGTTCAAGATCCAGACGTACTAGATACCTGGTTCTCATCAGCCTTATGGCCATTCTCAACCTTAGGTTGGCCAGAAAAAACTGAACTTCTAGATAGATACTATCCAAATGATGTTTTAGTAACAGGCTATGACATTATCCCCTTTTGGGTAAATAGAATGACTTTCCAAGGATTAGAGTTCACAGGAAAAAGACCATTTAAAGATTGTCTAATTCATGGACTAATCCGTGACAAGGAAGGTCGTAAGATGTCAAAATCTCTAGGTAACGGAGTAGATCCAATGGACGTTATTGAAAAATATGGTTGTGACTCCCTAAGGTATTTCCTAACGACAAATTCCGCTCCAGGAATGGACTTACGTTATGACGAAGACAAAGTTAAATCTTCATGGAACTTCATTAATAAATTATGGAATGCATCTCGTTTCGTTCTAATGAATATTGAAGACTTAAAAACAAGAACCATAAATGAAGATGAACTAACCCTATATGACAAATGGATTCTAACGAAGAAAAATAATCTTATAAAATCAACCATAAAAAATATGGACAAGTATGATTTCCATAATGTAGGAGCAGAACTATACAGTTTCATCTGGGAAGACTTCTGTGACTGGTATATTGAACTTACCAAAGCAAATATGAAAGAGACGACTAAAACTATTCTTTTAGATACCCTAACAGATATTTTGAAACTACTACATCCATTTATGCCATATGTAACAGAAGAAATCTATTCAATGTTACCAATCAAAGATGCGGAATCAATCATGATTTCTAGCTATCCAACATATAACAAAAGAGAAATCTACAAAGAAGAATCAGAAAAATTAGAAAAAGTTCTAGAAGACATAGTAGCAATCCGTAATTTAAAAGCAACTAATAAAATTACCAAGCAAGCCCTAGTCAACTTTACCTGCAGTAGCGAAGACCTAATAAATATCTATGCATCACAATTAAAGATTACTGAAGATAATCTAACAAGTGACGATCCAGATAATATGATTAGCGCTAACTACAAATCAGCAAACATTACTATTACATATTTCTTCGAGCAAGAATCAATCGATACTAAGGCCATCGAAGAGGAAATTAAAAAATTATCTTCATCAATCGCTAGACGTAAAGCCCTTTTATCAAATGAAAACTATGTAAATAAGGCTCCTGCTAATATCGTTGATGCAGATCGTAAAAAATTGGCTGAAGAAGAAGAAAAACTTGCTAATCTAAAGAATAAATAAAAAACAAATTAACTATGAAATAATAAACCATTTCTAAAGATAAGTATACAAAAAATACTTATCTTTTTTTCCTTATTGATAGACATTAAAACCAATCTATATTATACTTAAGGAAAGTAAGGAGGTGTTTTATGACAAACCCCAATAATTTAATTAAAATCTCTGGACTAACTTATATTATCCTCGCGCTATTCTTAATAAGCCTTGTTCCAACATTAGCGGGCATCCTATTAGTACTTGGTGTAATTCTGCTAGCTAATAGTTTTATATCTACTAAAGAGTTAGCTAAAAAAAGAGCAGTCTTACTATTTATTGCGATCATTTCATTTATCTTAAATATACTAGCTGCTATTCTTTTACTAATAGCCTTTGAGTCCATAACCTCAACGAAACAAGATATGACCAATTCTCCACCAAAAGCGACCGTTTCCGCTGACTCAAAAAAAATAGATATCTTACTAAAGGTAGGTCTTGCCATGGTTCTAATAGCCGGACTTCTTTTTGCGACTACAACTTGGCATTTTATCACAGATACCATTAAAATTATTTCTCTAATCTCTATGGGATTACTTTTTTTAGGACTATCAGTTTTTTCTGAAGCTAAACTCAAACTTGAAAAAACTACCAAAGCATACTTTATACTTGGGCTAGCTTTCCTTATTCTAACCTTTATCGGTGTTGGCTACTTTGCACCTTTTTCTACATGGTTTAGTTATATAGGAGAGGGGCGTTCTTTAGTTTATGCACTTACTTATCTTCTAATTGCTATATCATTTTATTTAGTAAACTATAAGTTCCACGACCAAGAATGCTTATACCTTGGCCATGCCATCCTTTATCTTACCATCTATTCAATCCTTAGATTTGCAAACCTTTCAAAAGAAGTAGCCATCTTAATCATGACCGCATTAACATTCTTACTAAACATCACTACAAAAGAGAAAAAAACATCTCTTCAAAAGTTTAATGCCACAACGACATATCTTTATTTTCCACTTATAATAATTGAAAGCTTCTCCGCATTTTTCCCGATATTACTTGTAACTACTTTAATTAATATTGCCGACCTACTTGTATCTTCTACCAAAAATCAATTACCTGAAGAAGGAGTCATAACCACCATAATAAGCTATCTCCTAATACTATTCACCATAGGGCAATTACCATACGACGTCGAAGCATTCGTAACCATCTTCATCACTTTAACTATCTTTGTATACCTAATCAGACTAACACCTCTTAGTAAAAACAATTACTTAAATATATCAAGTCAAATACTTTATCATTTAACATCACTTGTCATCATTATTTATTATCTCATTATGCCATCGATCGAGGGTATTTTAGTAACCAGTATTTACTTAATCCTAAATATTTTAGGTAGTCTAGACTTCTTTGAAACAAAGACCGATCATTCACTGAAGTTGGATTTTTACTACCAACCTCTAGTCATTCTTTATTTTATCTCCAGCCTTGTAGGGTATTTCTATGAAAATATTTATGAAATCAACTTAGTATTCATTCCTATCATTTGTGGACTAATCTATATCACTATTAACTATTTTTCTAAAAAAGATCAGGTCAAGAAATACTATCTAGTCTTTGCCGGTATTGCTTCAGCCTTATCATTATTAATCAACACCGCCGTACTAAACATTATTGCGGGAATTGTTATTATATTAGAAGGGATATACTTATACTTTAGCTCTCATAAGCTAGATACTCAGATTTGTTCTTATATCTTTATCATTATAAATGTCTATATCTTGACAATAGCCCTTCTTCCAACAATCTATGCCAATGTTTTAGCGTTCTTAGTATTTGGTCTTTTAACCCTAATAATTAAAGACAAAAAACAAAGCCTTATCAATCAGCTGGCCATCATCATCCCACTAATTAGTACAATTTATAGTACTGGTTATAACTACTATACCTATCAATTGATTGCGATCAATTACCTTCAACTATACGTTATTTTCTTACTTTTAAAATATTTAGTTAAGCCTAAGACCACTAAAGACCTTCTAGCAGCCATTTTTTATGCATTATTTAACGCAACTATTATCTTTAAAGGTATCTTAGAAATAGGTATCTACATTGGTTTATTATCAATTATCATTATCTTTGTAACTATCATGGATGAAGATTATAAGAAACTCTTCTACACTAGCATCATCATCCTTGTCGTCAATATCCTGGTTCAACTATGGCAATTCTGGGGTATCCTACCATTTTGGCTATATCTTCTATTAGCTGGACTAAGTATCATTGCCTTTGTTACAACAAAAGAAATAAATAAGGATAAAAAGCCACTTCCTATTAAACCACAAATGCAAGAAGTTCCAATTCCTAAAACAGCGTCTCAGTTAAGGGATCAAATCATTTTAGCTGAACCAGTAGAAGTAGAAAATAAGCCTCTAAAAGACATTAAATCAACTAAGACTACTAGCCAAGAAAAAAAACTCGTTGGCAACTTCTGCCCAATCTGTGGTACTAAAAATATTAAACTTGGTAATTACTGCAAGACTTGTGGTCACAATCTAATTATTAAAAAATAAAGATCCTATTCATGGATCTTTTTTTATGTCAACTTTTCATCATCACGCATAAACCGACAAATATCTACTTGCTAATATCGTAATATAAATTTGGTGATAATATGAAAAAACAAATAATTTTATGCCTCTTAATTTTAGGTATTGGTCTACTTATTGGTATTAAAGTAAGTGAAGCAAATCTTTCTCTCACAACAGTCTTTTCCGAAGGTACAACTTACTATTTTCTCCAGGAGGGTGTTTATACATCTGAAGACATTATGGACGAAAATACCAAGAACTTAAATGTCAAATTGATAGATGAGGAAAATTCTAAATACTATGTTTATCTAGGAATTACTGCCTCAGCTGAAATTGCCAAAAAATTGAAGAATGTTTATGAGCAAGATGGTTATCAACTTTATATCAAAGAAGTAAAAATCAACAACCCCGAATTTGAAAGCAACATCACACAGTTCGATTTATTACTAAATTCCGCTAATACCAAAGAAGAAATGTTAACAATAGAAGAAGTAGTTTTGGCGTCATATGAAGAAATTATCCAAAAACAGTAGGATTTGTACCTTTCTTAGCGAATAATATTACTGAGGTGAATATGAGTTACAGAATTAAAGAAATACCATTAACAGAAAGACCCAGAGAACGATTAAAACAAGTAGGACCAACTTACTTAAGTAATGCAGAACTATTAGCCATTCTCCTAAAAACTGGTACCAAAGATAAAAATGTTAAAGATTTATCCTTAGAAATATTAAATTATTTTTCACTTGAAGATTTAAAAAATATTAGTTTAAATAATCTAATAAAAATAAAAGGCATAGGAGAGGTAAAAGCCTTAGAGTTACTTGCCACTATTGAATTAGGGCGGAGAATATTTAAATCTACAGCTGAAGATTTAATCGAGCTAGAAAATCCAAAAAAAATTTTCTTGGCTCTTAAAAATCTTTTCCAAGATACGTATCAAGAACATTTCTATGCTTTATATTTTGATGTAAAAAAACGATTAATCTCTAAAAAATTACTTTTTATTGGAACGATTAATGAAAGTGTTGTTCATCCACGTGAAGTATTTAAAGAAGCCTATCGTCTAAGTGCAGCTTATATCATTTGCCTTCACAATCATCCATCAAATGACACAACCCCAAGTCTTGCGGATATTAATTTTACCGAAACAATAATGCACACTGGTAAAATTCAAGGTATTCCCGTTATTGATCATTTAATAATCGGCAAAGACAATTACTATAGCTTTTATGAAAAGAAAACCACATTTGTAAAGGAGTTACCATGAAAAAGAAATCAAAAAACATTTTAAGAAATTTAGTTATATTTATACTATTAATATTAGCTCTAACAATATCATTAAAATTAAATAGAAATTATTTTAGTATTGAAGTATCACTAAAAGATTCTTTATCTATAATTAATAGACTTTTAGTTTCTCCAGTTAAAGCCATAACTAAAGAACAACCAACTGATCAATCAGAAAGTTATCTTATCCAAAAAAATATTAATTCTTCTTTAGAAAAAGAAATTCAGGAACTAAAAGGTCTATTAGATTTAAATTCCACTTTAACAGAATATACAACCACTAATGCTTCAATCGTTTCTAGAAACAGCTCTTATTGGTTTAACTCCTTAACTATTGATAAAGGAAGCTCTTCAGGTATAAAAAAAGATATGGCCGTCATCACCGCAAATGGACTTATTGGAAAAATTTCCAAAACTACAAAATTAACTAGTGAAGTAAAACTTTTAACTACTTCGGACGTAACTTATAAGACTAGTGTCGTTATTAGAGTAGGGGATAAAGATAACTATGCTATTCTTAATGGTTACGATGAAAAGACCAATCTCTTAAAAATTTCCGCTATTGATAAAAATACCAAAATATCTAAAGGTGATATTGTTTTAACAAGTGGTTTAGGCGAAATGCCCCAAGGAATATTTATAGGTACAGTCATAAAAACTGAAACAGATAAATATAATTTAAGCCAAGTGGTCTATGCTGCCCCAAAACAAGATTATAATAATATCCACTATGTAACAATTCTAAAGGAGTATGACAAATGATTATCATTTTACTGATTACTGGGCTATTACTTGACGGAATTTTATCAAATATAATTCCAAACACTTCATTTTTAATACCCTTAATCACTATAACAAATATTTTTCTAATTTATAAATTTTATCAAAAACATGAAAAAACATATTTTATTATTCTTGCTATAACTGGTCTTATATATGATTTGTTATATACTAATCTCTTGTTTTATCACTTGATTATCTTTATTATTTTAGGGATTATTTCAAAATACATTTATAAATATTTTAAAATAAGTAATTTCAAACTCCTTTTATGTATTCCCCTAATAATTATCTCTTATGAATTTCTAACGGCAACATTGCTTTTTATATTTCAAATCATTCCACCAGATATCACTCGGTTAACTAATAAAATAGTTCACTCACTACTTCTAAATATGATCTATGCTGAAGTTATTTTCCTATCATTTGAAAAAATTAGAAAGGCATAATTTTTTAATCCTTGGCATATTATTATACAAAGGAGACTAATTATGCCAAACAAAGTACTAAAGAAAAAACTAACTTTAAAAAATAGTATTAAAACATTACTATCAAAAATCTTACTCACCACATTGATATTTTTAATTGGAATGATTCTGGTAAAACAAAATCCTAAAAACAAAGTTTTTATTCAAGAAAACATTTACGAAAAAAGCCTCAAATTTACAAAAATCAAGGAATTATACAATAAATATTTTGGTAGTGTTCTTTCTCTTGATAAATTGTTATATGAAGATACTCCAGTATTTAACGAGAAAATAAATTATAAGGAAAAACATGCCTATAAAGATGGCATAGCCCTAACAGTCGGTAATAAATATATGGTTCCAGCTTTAGAAAGCGGTATCGTTATTTATATAGGGGAAAAAGAAGGCTATGGACAAACTGTTATTTTAGAGCAAACTAATGGAATCGATGTTTTTTATTCAAATATTGAAACCTCTAACATCAAATTATATGACTATATCGAAAAAGGGAATTATCTTGGCGAAGTTAAATCTAATAAGTTGTACTTAGTATTTCAAAAAGATGGTCAAGTTCTAAATTATAAAGACTATATCTAAATATATTGAAATAAATCCATTAGTTTATCTTTTTGCTTGTCTTGCTATTTTAACAGCTTCATTTATTCCATTCATCGTAATTTCAATATTAATAATTTTTCATGAATTAGGACACTTTTTAATAGCCATACTATTTAAAGTAGAGGTAGATAAAATTTATCTTTATCCTTTAGGAGGTATTTCTAAGTTTAATTTAGCTTTAAACGAAAAACCAATTAAAGAACTTCTAATCCTTTTAGCGGGTCCCGTTTTTCAACAATTAACCTATTATCTACTATTATTAATAATGCCGCATTATACGTCCTTTATTACAATGTATCATTATGGCATTTTAATTTTTAATTTATTACCAATCTATCCCTTGGATGGTGGAAAATTATTGAATTTACTTTTAGCTACTAAACTTCCTTATAAATCAAGTTTAATATTAACGATACGAATTAGTTATTTAGTAACACTAATTTACTTTTTAATTAATTTATCCAATCTAAAATTAAATGTTTTATTAATAACAACATTTCTTACTCTAAAAATAAAAGACAAAGAAAGGAAGATAAATGTTTCATATGAAAAATTTTTACTAGAAAGATATCTAAATAATTACTCCTTCAAAGAGAGTAAATTGATTAATGATAAAAATAAATTTTATAAAAATAGGCGTCATTTAATCAAGGAAAATGATGATTATTACTTGGAAAAAGAGTATCTTGCGAAAAAATACAAAAAATTATAAAAATGTGTTGACAATAAAATATCACTATGCTAAAATCAAATTACTGACTGCGAAAAAACGGTTAGTTATGGGGCATTAGCTCAGCTGGGAGAGCGCCACGTTTGCACCGTGGAGGTCAGCGGTTCGATCCCGCTATGCTCCACCATATTGAAATTAACCTTGAGAAATCAAGGTTTTTATTTTGCTTTGTGATAAAAGCAAATCTTATGAATAGCAAATGTCAAATTTTACATTCCACCTTAGTAAAAAAGCAAAAAAAATCTACGGTAAAAATTATTCGTGATATACTAACTCTAGAAAGATAGGGGTGAAATTATGCAACTTGTATTATTGTTCTTAGCAATAATTCCTATAATAGTTATCCTAACATACATATATCGTAAAGATAAAAATAAAGAGCCAGGAAAATTGTTAGTATTGTTATTTTTAATGGGAATTGTTTCCTGCTTTATGGTCCTAGGTGTATCAGAGTTAATTTACTTAATTTTTCCATTTATGTCTGAAGGATCTGAATATATGAATTTCTTTGAAGTAATGGCCTACGCTTTTATTGGTGTAGCCTTAGTTGAAGAATTTTGTAAATTCTTTATGTCATATCTATTTTCATACAAAAATAAAGCCTACGATGAGGTTTATGATGGAATAGTTTATACCGTTTTTGTATCACTTGGATTTGCTTTCTTTGAAAATCTTTTATATGTATTTACTAACCAATCCGTTACAGTTGGAATCGCAAGAGGTATCTTAGCCGTCCCAGGCCATGCCTGCGATGCCGTTTTTATGGGATACTATTTAAGTGTTGCTAAAGTTTATTCTCAACGAAAACAAAAAAGCTTAGAACGAAAAAATTTATTTTTAAGTGTCTTGGCACCAACAATTCTTCATGGTATTTATGATTTTTGTTTATTCACTGAACAGAACGTCTTTATAATATTATTTTTAATATTTGTTGTGTTTTTGTATATTGGCGCAATAAAGAAAATAAAACAATTATCAGGACAAAATAATCAACAAAAGCAATCAACTGTAGTAAACAATTATCAAAGTAATAGTGTGCCTATACCACCACGACCAGAACCAAAAAATAATGGGGGATTTGTTCAAATGGCCCCTGAACTACCAACGCATTCTTCTCAAAATAATTTGATGTCTCCGCCAAATAGCTCACCTGTTCAAAATACTAATTTTCAACAAAATGGATATGTAAATATGAATAGTAATCAAACAGACAAATTTTGTGCAACATGTGGAAGCCCAGTAACAGGACAATTCTGTGGAAAATGTGGTTCAAAACAGAGCTAAGGCTCTGTTTTATTTGTATATACGTTCTTTATCAGATGCAATATTTATAATAATTCCAATAATAATCATATAAGAAATTAAACTAGAACCACCATACGATATAAAAGGTAGTGTAATGCCCGTAATTGGCAGTAGTCCAAGCGTCATTCCGATATTTTGAATTTGTTGGAATAAAAGCATTCCCAAAATACCAGCTAAAATGTATTTACTTTGATTATTATTCTTTTTTTTCATCAAACTAATAATATAGTAATCAAAAAATATAAATAATGAAAGTAATAGACCAACGCCAATTAAACCAAAATTAGAAGCAAAGACAGCAAAAATAAAATCCGTTGACGCTTCCGGAAAATAAATAGGTGTCTTTTTAAACCCATGCCCAAATAATCCACTAGAACCAATTGCACTAATAGCATTTTCAAGTTGTAGCCCAACTCCATCTTTCCACATAAAAAGTCTTTCTAATCGATAGTAAAACGATGTTCCAAATATATCTACAAACATTTTTTCATTGCCAAAATAAATACCGCCAACAGTACTTAATATTAATAAAATTATTCCTAGGGCAATTAAAAACCATCTAATATGAATACCAGACATAAACATCATCGTTGTATAAATAATTAAATAAATAATTACTGCACCAGTATCGGGTTGTAAGAAAGTTAAAAATGCCGGAATCAAAACAATTACTAAAGTTTTTAAAATAAATGCAAATTCTTCTTTTAGAGTAGGGGGATTTTTTTCTTTTCTAAACTTATATATTAAATTTCCCAGACCTAACATTATAAATAATTTCATAAATTCACTAGGTTGAACACTACCAATTCCAGGAATTACAAACCAGCATTTACTATTATTAATTGGTGTACCAAAAATAAGAAGTAATATTAGTGATATAACTCCTATACCATAAAGTACCCACGTCATCCGATATAAAAAATCATTTCCAAATTTATGAACAATATAAATTACAATACCACCAATAATATACCAAACTGCCTGCTTTAAAACTAAATTTCCCAAATCTTTGGAAGTATACATTGCCGCTCCAGAAATTGAAAGTAAACTAATTATAAAAAACGCTCCAACAAACCATAAAATATTAGTATCAAGTTTTGTCTTCATTTATATCACCTAATACTATTATGTAACTCTTTGACTAAAATTAATAAAAAAACATAAAATGTATAGAGGAGATAAATATGAAAAAATTACCTAAAATTTATCAAGGCGACTTTGATAAAAAAATAAATAATAATAAAAGCGCTTGTTATCTAGATATCAGTGAAGAATCGACCATAAAACCTCAAGACAATATCGATGTTCTAGAAACAATAACAGAATTATTTTCTGGACTAGGCCATGCCTATAATATTCCTTTAATAATTACGACTAAAGATAAAGTATATAATACAAGTCTTATTGCGAAAACCAAAAAGCATGTTGTCACTCTTGATAATGAAGTTATTCAAATAGCAGATATTATTTCAAT
>CAZTRE010000023.1:0-17057 GCA_964616405.1 uncultured Mycoplasma sp.
AAGAAAGTTGGTCAACGTAGAAATATGTTACAATACTTAGCTAAGAAAGATATCCAAAGTTATCGCGAAGTAATTAAAAAATTAGGATTACGAAAATAATAAAAGTAGACACTTATTTTTAGTGTCTATTTTTTTAATAGGGAAGGTTAATATGAAGGTAAAAAATTTAATGATTGGAAACATAATTAGAATAGAAAGTCAACGAATCCCCATGGAAGATTATTATCCATCAAGGTTCGATGAATTTGTTAATTCTCCAGTGGATCTTGGGGAAAGCCTTTTCTATAGATCAAAAGATAATGCCTATGATATAATTAATTTTAAAAAATATAAGTTAGCAAGAAAACAAAAACAATATAGCGATGATTCAATAAATAAAAAAGCAGTCATATTCCAAAGAGATTTCAGTGACTTTTCGTCTAGAAAGAGAATGTCCAGAAAAGCTGCCGTTTTATTATATCGTAGCCAAATAAACAAGTAGACAAACATTAACATAGATAGGAGAAGTAAAATGAAGAAAACTTTCGAATTAGACTTTCATGGTCGTAAACTTATCGTCGAACATGGAGAATTAGCCAAACAAGCTGATGGCTCTGTTTTGGTAAGATATAACGATACAGTTATTTTAACTGCTGCTGTAGTAAGCAAATCAGTCAACTTATTATCAGATTTTTTTCCACTAACAGTAAATTATCAAGAAAAACTTTACTCAGTAGGAAAAATACCTGGAGGATTTATTAAAAGAGAAGGACGTCCAAGTGAAGCTGCAACTTTAGCCGCTCGTATGATTGATCGTCCAATGAGACCACTATTCCCAGAAGGGTTCAAGAATGAAGTACAAATAATTTCAACAGTATTATCAGTTGATCAAGATTGTTCGCCTGAATTAACTGCTATGTTTGCATCATCCCTAGCTGTGTCAATCTCTAAAATTCCATTTAATGGACCAATAGCTGGAGTTAAAGTAGGTCGTGTAGATGGAGAATTAATTATTAACCCAACTCCAGAACAACTAGAAAGATCAGAATTAGAATTAACAGTAGCTGGAACTAAAGATGCTATTAACATGGTTGAATCAAGTGCTAAACAAGTATCAGAAGATGTAATGCTAGAAGCTTTAATGTTTGGTCATGAAGCTATTAAAGAATTAGTTAAATTCCAAGAAGAAATAATTGCTGAAATTGGTGCTCCAAAAATGGAATATGAAACACTAGTGCCAGAAGAAAAAATGGTTGCTCGTATTAAAGATTTAGCAACTGCAAAAATGGATAAGGCGCTTCGTATCAAAGATAAACTTGAAAAGTATGCTGCCATCGATGCCGTAAGAGAAGAAATTGTTGAACTATACACCAAAGAAAATGAAGATAAATTAAAAGATCAAGAACTAAAAGAATTATTAGTTAAAGTAAATATGGTTATTTCAGATATAGAATATGAATTATTTAGAAGTATTGTTGTTAAAGAAAAACAAAGAGCTGATGGACGTAAGATGGATGAAATAAGACCGCTATCAACTGATATTGATTTACTTCCAAGAACTCATGGTTCAGCACTTTTCACTCGTGGAGAAACTCAAGCCCTTTCCGTAACAACTCTAGGTGCCCTAAATGAACATCAAATTATAGATGGTTTATCAATGGAAGATCAAAAACGTTTTATGTTACATTATAATTTTCCACAATTTTCTGTAGGAGAAACTGGTAGATATGGTGCTCCAGGACGTCGTGAAATTGGTCATGGTGCCTTAGGAGAAAAAGCACTAGCTCAAGTAATTCCTTCAGAAGAAGAGTTCCCATATACAATTCGTGTAGTATCAGAAATTCTAGAATCAAATGGTTCATCATCACAAGCTTCAATTTGTGCAGGTTGTATGTCTTTAATGGCTGCCGGAGTTCCAATTAAAGCTCCAGTTGCAGGTATCGCAATGGGATTAATTACTCATGAAGATGACTATACTATTTTAACTGATATTCAAGGAATGGAAGATCACTTAGGAGATATGGACTTCAAAGTAGCTGGTACAAAAGATGGTATCACTGCTTTACAAATGGATATTAAGATTTCTGGAATTACAGAAAATATTTTAAGAGAAGCTCTAGCGCAAGCTAAAAAGGCTCGTCTACAAATCTTAGATACAATTACTTCTCAAATTGCAGAGCCACGTAAAGAAGTATCTAAGTATGCTCCAAAGATGGTAACCTTTACTATTAATCCTGCTAAGATCAAGGATGTCATCGGCCGTGGTGGGGAAACTATTACCAAAATCATTTGTGATGCTTCTAATGTTACAGAAGTTACTAATGTTAATGCTGTTAAAGTTGACTTAGAGGACGATGGTAGAGTAATAATTTATCATACAGATAAAGAAATTATTGAAAAAACAAGAGCTATGATTGAAGAAATCGTTCGGGAAGTAGAAATCGGCAAAATTTATGATGCCAAAGTAGTTAAAGTCGAAGACTTTGGATGTTTTGTTCAACTATGGCCAGGTTGTGAGGGTTTAGTCCATGTTTCCCAACTTGCTCATGAACGTGTAGAAAAAGTCGAAGACGTTGTTAAAGTTGGTGATGAAATAATTGTAAAAGCTCTAGGTCCAGATAAAAAAGGAAGACAAAATTTCTCAAGAAAAGATGCACTTCCAAAACCAAAGAAAAAAGAAACTAAAGAACCTACTGATGAACCAGTAGAGGCCTAATGAAATAATTAATTATAAAAGGTTCAGTAATTGAACCTTTTTTCATATACTTTTTTAGGTGAATACAATGTTTAAAAAGATAATCCAAGTTACCTTTGTTTTATTGCTTTCCATATTTAGCTTTTATTACACAAATAAATCGATAGATGTAATACGTATGCAAGATCCTATTATGAAAACAATAAAAGCAACCGAAGAAAAGTATGAAGTTCCATCCCAAAATGCCCTTATAAAAGATGATACAATTATTCCCGGAATATCAGGCAAAGTAATTGATTATAATGGAACTTACAATAAAATGAAACGATATGGTGCTTATAATGAAGTGTTAACAACTCTAAAAGAAGAAAAACCAACCGTCTCCGTAGAAGATTATTATGACAAATATATAATTAGTGGCAATCCAACAAAAAAAAGTGTTGCCTTAGTTTTTAAAGTTGAAAATCGATCACCAAATGCAATCAGTGAAATTTTAAATTCCAAACAATCAAGAGCGACATTTTTTATTGATGGTTACTATTTAGAAAATAACTATGATGAAATATCAGCTATGACAAATCATGAATTAGAGCTTTTATCCTATAACTCTACTTATGACAAAATCTACTTTTCTGCTAGCAAAGATTACCTAGAAACAATAACAAAGAAACCCTTAAAGTATTGTTATTGTGACTACGATAATAAGGAAATAATTAATCTTTGTCAAAGCCTTAATATGCATACAGTTTTACCAACTATAAAAATTTTCTCGAATCCCTTTCAAGAAGTTAAGGAAAAACTTTCCAATGCCTCAATTATTGTCTTTTCTATTACAGATCAGACAACAAATGAATTGCCCATTATTATTGACTACATAAAAAGTAGGGGATATACTCTAACAACTTTAACCGACCTTCTTAATGAAAATATTGATAAATAAGGTAATGTGTGATATACTTTATAAAGTCAATTAGGGGGAAAATTAAGAAAAAGAGATTTTTATCATTAGCACTAGCACTAACTATGATGATAAGTTTAGTATCATGCAGTAAAAAGGATGAAACGATTCCATATACCTTCGGCGAAGTCTTAGAAATGTTTGCCGATGATACAAATTTAGATGAATTAATGGAAGTAGCACAACCTATTAGTATTACTGAAGAAGAAAGTAATAAAGAAATGGAATTATCTGAAGCAATCAAATCATTAGAAGTACGGTTACAAATAAATGATGTATTTATACAAAATGGAATTGCAGCCAATCAACAGCAAACACCTGACAAAAACGATAAGTATTCCAACTTGAGCCCTGATGATGCAAAAATATTATTAGAAAGTCTTGAAAAAGATAATTTAAGTGACATTGAGAAATTAAGAATTTGTGCTGGGTTATCTCAAGCTGCTACTGACAATAAAAAGTGGCTTCAAGATAATGGCTTACCTATTTCTGAGGCCCTATTAAAAGCTGTAATCAAAGCCGCAGTATGTGAGTATAGTGGTCTTGAAATAGAAAACTATAATTCATGTTTTATTGGCTCTGCACCTAACAAGAATGAGGAACCTATAACCCCTATTGTGCTAAAAGATCCAGAGAGTGCTTATGAACTAACTTATAACATACCTGTAAATAGACAAAATCCTCTATCTGATGCCTTAAGAACACTATATGTAGTTCAAAAGACAGGGGACCACTCATTTGACTTTGCTATACATTGGTGTAAACAAGCCCTAGAATGCAGCAAATTAATTGCTACTTCTGGTGTAGAATTAGATGATAATTTTCTTGTATCAACAGAGTCACCAAAGGATGCTAGAGCTAAAATACTATCCAAAAAAACAAATGAAACATCTACAGGACCAAAGGAAGATTAAAATCTTCTTTTTTCTATGTCATATAAAGAAATCATTTGTCTAAATGTTTATTTTATTGTATACTTATAAATAGGGTGAGTAGTATGTACTTAAAAGAAATAGTAACAAGTGGTTTTAAATCATTTGCTGACAAATTAGATATTAAATTAGACGGGAAAATTACTTGTATTGTCGGACCGAATGGTTCTGGTAAAAGTAATGTTGTTGATGCTGTAAGATGGGTCTTGGGAGAACAATCGGTTAAGTCTCTTCGTGGAGAGGGGTCTATGAGTGACGTTATATTCTCTGGAAGTAAAAGCCGTAATCCCTTAAACGTTGCCAGTGTCGAATTAATATTTGATAATTCTGATCATTATTTAAATGTTCCATATACAGAAATTTCTATCAAAAGAAGAGTTTATCGTAGTGGCGAAAACGAATATTATTTAAATAATGACAAATGCCGTTTAAAAGATATAACAAATTTACTTATAGACTCCGGTATGGGTAAAGAATCATTTAATATTATTTCTCAAGGAGAAGTAGAAAGAATATTAAGTAATTCACCAACAGATCGACGTATTATTTTTGAAGAAGCGGCCGGAATTTTAAAATATAAAAAAAGAAAAGAAGAGGCCTTAAGAAAACTCGATCGAACTCACAATAACATTGATCGTGTTAACGATATTATTGGTGAATTAGAAAGCCAAGTTGCGCCTTTAAAAGACCAATCGGAAAAAGCCAAGGAATATTTAGAAAATAAGAAAGGGCTTGATGAATATGAAGTCGCCTTACTTGCATATGATATAGAAAATTCTAACCAAAAATTATCTGCCGATAAACAGCGTAAAGAGAAATTAGACAAAGAAATTTTAACCTTATCAGCGGAAGCTAGTAAATATGATGCCAAATACATTGAAGAGTCAACGAAACTAGAAAAACTAGAGAAAGAGCGTTTAGAATTAAATAGGCGCCTTCTAAATATAACTGGAGAAGTTGAACGTCTTAATGGTGAAAAAAGACTCTTAAAAGAACGTAGTAAAACTTCTAAAGAAGAAAATGAACTTAAAGAAGAAATTAGACAAATCTTAGAGAAAAAGTCTAAGTTAGAATCTCTTATACCTACAATAAAAGCTGACTTAAATTTAATAATTACTTCCTCTAATAAAAAAGAACAAGAGCAACAAGAACTAGATCATAATATAGAAAGTGCCAAGGCAAAAAAAAATATGCTGACTAATGATTATTCAAAGCATGAACAAGAACTTATTTCAATTAAACACAAAATTACAAACTTACAAACTGAAATAGAACAAGGTGGCGATATGCCAAATAGTGTTCGTAGCATTTTAAAATCAACTAGTTTAACAGGAATACATAATACTATAGGTAACATCTTATCAATTGAAGATAAATACACTAAAGCATTAAATATTGCGATTGCTGCTAACAAAAATTTTATTATAACTGCTGATGAAGACTCAGCCAAGAAAGCAATTAGCTACTTAAAAGATAATCGTTTAGGTCGTGCCACATTCTTCCCATTAACTGTAATTAAAGACAGATTTGTTGATTATGATAACCTAAACAAATTAAAATCTAGTAATGACTTTATTGGTATCTTAAGTGACTTAGTTACTTACAATAAAAAATATAAAAATATTGTTGAAAACCAATTAGGACAAACCATAGTAACAGAAGATATTGATTCTGCAACAAGATTAGCTAGATTAATAAATAATAGATATAAAGTTGTAACACTAGATGGCGATGTTGTTAATGTCGGGGGTTCAATGTCCGGTGGGTCCCTAAATCCAACAAAATCAATTATTACAATTAAACAAGACCTTCGCCATACTGAAGAAAAAGAAGCTATTCTAAAAGAAGAACTAAAAGAAATTCAACTAGAACTAACAGATGTAAATAAAGAAATTTCTGATTTAGAAGAATCAGCTTTTGAGATATCTAAGGACAAAGTGACCCTAAAAGAAAAGTATGATACAAAGAATTTAGAATTACATTCTGTTGAACAAGATCTTGCATCAGCCACTAAAGAATGGGAGACGCTAGATTCTATAAGTAATAACTCACTTGATAAACAAGAACAAGAATTAATTAAATTATTCCATGAAAAATCAAGTGAAAAGGAACAACTTCAAATGACAATTTCATCTTTGACCAAAGAAATAGAAAATTTAAAATTATCTCTTGAAGAGGAGCAGGCTAAAGATAAATTAAAAAATTCTACTTTAAGAAACTTAGAAAAAGAAGCTCGTGAATTAGAAATTAGTATGAATCGTCTTGATGTTAAACTAGATAACATGCTTACAACTCTAAGTGAAGATTATGAGCTTACATTTGAAAGAGCCGCCGCTGAATATAAATTAGATGTTGAACCAGAAGAGGCTAGAATTAAAGTAAATAATTTCCGTGCTAATATCAAACGTATAGGTATGGTAAACTTAGCTGCCATTGAAGAATATGAACGTGTTAATACAAGATATATTTTCTTAACTAATCAACGTGAAGACTTATTAAAAGCAGAAGATACCTTACTTGAAATAATGAATGAAATGGATGATGTAATGAAAGAGGAGTTTGCTAAAACATTCGAACTCGTTCGCACAGAATTCCAACAAGTATTTAAAGAATTATTCTCAGGGGGCTCAGCTGATCTTAAGTTAACAGAGCCTACTAACTTACTCACAACCGGTATTGAAATAGTAGCTTCTCCTCCGGGTAAAAAACTAACTACAATCTCTCTTTTATCTGGTGGTGAAAAAACCCTAACAGCAATTTCTCTACTATTTGCCATATTAAATGTTAGAACAGTTCCATTCTGTTTATTTGATGAGGTAGAGGCTGCTCTAGACGAGGCAAATGTTAACCAATTTGGTAAATACCTAGATCATTATAAAAATAAAACACAATTTTTAATAATTACTCACAAGAAAAAAACCATGGAATATGCCAATACACTATATGGTATAACCATGCAGGAATCAGGTGTTTCAAAGTTAGTAAGTGTTAAACTAACCGATCATGAAGAATTCTTATAAAGAAGTGTTTACTTCTTTTTTTCTTGATTATAAATCAAAAATGATGTATAATATACACTACTTAAAAGAAAGGGATACATTATGGAGAAAAGGGTAGTTTCTATTAGCCTTGTCAGTGACACTTTAAAAGAAAAAATCATTAAGATTAAGTTTGACGATACAACTATGGAAGATGCCAAGAAATTAATTGATGGTCTTTTGTCACAACAAGAACTTTTTTATAAAATAATTAATGATATTTCAACCATAAGTTTTGTTGATGATCCACAAGAAACTGATCAAACAAAATTATGTATATCATCGCTTACAGATTTTAAAGAAAAACTAAAAGAAAGGGCATCCGTATTTCGGGATTTAATAAAAGCAGATATTCCAATAGATGACAAAAAAATTGCACGCCAACTTTTACAAAATATATTATTAGATTGTATTATAAAAAACGGAGTACCATTTTATCGATCAATAGATGTTCCTGTTTTTGAAAAGGAAGTTAACAAATCTTTCGATATACTTGCTTCCCATTATTATTCAGATGAAGATGCCTTTTTTGATTATTTATTAGATAACTCTAACAAGTCTAGAATAGAAATTTTACAATGGTTCAATGATAAAGAAAGATTTATTCTTTTTAATGACTTATTGGATGAACAATATCAAAACCTTATTATAAGTGCTCCACAACTTTTAGGTAATTTTCCTTCTGCTACAAAACAATTAGAAGAAAATATATTGACGATTGATTCTACTTTGTATAAAAAAAATTATCCTTATCCAAAATTATCGAAAGAGGAGCTTGATTTACTTACCAAAGAATTCTTTAGTTCTATCGATGAAACAGGGGAGTGGCTTAGAATATATGAATCTTACTGCAAGGATAGAATTATTTATCAAGATAGTAATTTAGATCCAAATAAGACTTGGAGTGTCTTTCTTGATCACGATCAATATCAATTAATGGCCCCATTAAAAGGAGACATTTCTGATTTTATTAGGTTAATTCACGAAATAGCCCATTTGGTATCTATTGAAAAGGAAAGATTAACAGGAGTTTTTCATTATAGTATTGACGAATTTTCCTCGATTTTTTTAGAGCATAAGGCTATAGATTTTTTAAATAATAAAGGCTATAACCAAGATGCGATAAATAATTTATATTTAGAAAGAGACTTTTATGCTTCAATGAATAGTAAAGATCTAATTGCACTATTCCAACTTTTAGAAGAGAAAAGAGACTGTCCATTTACATTAGAAGATGTTCAAAATAATTCTGCTATGATGAGGACAAGATTGTTAAATCAAGGGTTGAGCTATACCGACAATATAGATTGTGTATTGCCACTTAGTGAAGACGACATTTCTTTCTGGTGTGATCAATTTAACTTTGCTTTTCTTAGAAATCCAGAGGTTATTTGCGAAGAGTATTCATATCTTTGTGGAACAGAGTTAGCCAAGTTAGCTATCCAAAGAGAAAAAACAAATCCAGAACTTCTTCCAAAATTATTATTAATGATCCCTAGTATAAATGGTGAAACATCAGACTCTATAATGACTAAACTTGACTTATACTCATCTAAAGAGGTGCCTGTTCAAAAAGTAAAAAAAGAAATAGGAAATAAAAAATAATCTTCAGAACTGTTTTTCTTCAAATCAGTTCTTTCCTTTTTATTGACTTAAAATAAAGAAAAGAGTATAATATACACTACTTAAAAGAAAGGGATACATTATGGAGAAAAGGGTAGTTTCTATTAGCCTTGTCAGTGACACTTTAAAAGAAAAAATCATTAAGATTAAGTTTGACGATACAACTATGGAAGATGCCAAGAAATTAATTGATGGTCTTTTGTCACAACAAGAGCTTTTTTATAAAATAATCAATGATATTTCTACTATAAGTTTTGTTAGTGATCCCAAAGAAGCTGATCAAACAAAATTATGTATATCATCATTTGCTGATTTTAAAGAGAAGTTAAAAGACAGAGCTTCTATATTTCAGGATATAATAAAAACAGATGCCCCACTAGATAGTGCAAACGAGAAAGCATATCTTTTAAAAGTTATATTAATGGATAACTATAAAAAAGCAGGAATAAATTTTGATCGGGTACTTGAGTATGGTATACAAAAAGATGGTGCCCAAATTGTTTATAATATACTCGCATCGCATTATTGCCGTGATGGAGAAGAATTTCTTAGTTACTTATTAAAAGATCCCAAATATTCTAAACAAACTATTTTACAGTGGTTCAATAACCAAGAAAGATTTAATCTTTTAAATGTTTTATTAACAGAACAATATGATAAAATCAGTTTTTGGGATACATATATTTTAAATAATCTCCCTGTTGTTTTAGAGCAATTTCAAAAAGATTTACTAACAATCAACATCGATGCATATCAAAATAATTATTCTTATCCCAAATTATCAAAAAGAAAATTACATTCTCTGGCAATGGAATTTTTTGACTCAATTGATGAAACCAAAGAGTTGGGTAAAAAATATCAAAAATATCATAGTGATGAGACAATTGTTTATATTGATGGTAATAAAAATCCGTATTTTGAATGGGCGACCATAGGCAGCCAGGGAAATCGCCGAGTGATTGCCCCACTAAAAGGGGATATTACCGACTTATGGGGATTAGTTCACGAAGTTACTCATCTAATAACATTGGAAAAAGGTTCCTTATTAACCGATTCTAGTTTAGATGAATTTGCCCCTATATCATTTGAATATAAATTACTTAAATTCTTAAAAGCTAAGGGTTATGATGAAAAAGCTATTCATAATATTTATTTGAATAGGGAACAAACCACTTTGTCAAACATCAAATTTTTAATTCCAGTTCTTCACTTTTTCGGAGAACGAAAGAACCATCCAATTACGGCTGAAACAATTAAAGATAATTCTGTGTCATCTTTATCTAAACTTACTAATCAAGGAGTTAGTGACCTCACAAAATTTAAAGATATATACCCACTTGAAGAAGAGAACATTAATATCATGTGTGATCAATATAATTTACGATTCCTTCAGTCTCCGGATATTGTCTATCGTAGTTCGCCATATCCTATTTGTAGAAATATGGCCCATAAAGCACTTGAACGTGATGAAAATGATCCTACTTTCATGCCTAAACTATTAAAAGTAGTTTCTAATTTAAGAAATGAGAGTGTAGAATCAGTAATAGATAAGCTCGATCTGAACGTAGAAACATCAAAAAGTAAAGCTGTTCAAAAAGTAAAAAAAGACATGGAAGATAACAAATAATCTTCTGTGTCTTTTTATATAACATAATAAATTTAAATAGCTCTCATATTATTTTGATTTTTGAAAGGATTTTTTGGATCGATATGATCTGTAAATAAAATTCCATTTAAGTGGTCTAATTCATGCTGAAAGGCAATGGCTAACTCTTCACGCGCTCTAACATTAATCTTTTTTCCATCCATATCGTAAGCTTCCATTGTAACTCTTGCATATCTTGGAATAATTCCATCCACTGGACGATTAACACTTAAACATCCTTCGCCTTGATCAACATAAATTTTTTCAATCGAGTTACTAATTATCTTTGGATTTATTAATACATAAGTTTCAAATTCGCCTTCATCATATTCATGAACAACAACAAAGTATCTTTTAGGAATACCAAGTTGAATAGCAGCAAGCCCCATACCAGGTCTTAAATCATATTTTTTAGCTAACTCATCAATTTGACTATTACGCAAAAATTCAATCATTTTTTCAATAGTTTCTTTATCATCTTTAGATAGAGGAAATGAAACATCTTTACTTACTTGTCTTAGGCGTTTATCCTTTTCATCTAAAATATCTTTCATTTTAATCACTATTACCACCTCGTCACGCCTATAATTCTATCACAAATATTAAAAAAGAGCAAAATAAAACGTATAAGTTTCCTTATACGTTATAAATGAATTTATTAATTACTGAAACGACAACCAAGTACGATTACTAAAAGAATGAATAAAACTAAAACAATAGCATAAGCTGAGTTGTTTCCACCACTATTACAGCTGTAATAGCAAGGAGTTTGATAGTTTTGTTGGCATCCGCAACTAGAGCCTCCACCGTAATAATACATAATAAATCCTCCTTTACATTATCTACTATAAAATATGTAAAATCAAAAAATTTGTTCATGTTATGCAAATTTAAAAATAAAAATTATAAATTATATGATATATTTATAGTAGAAGGGAGAATAGTTATGAAGAAAATAATGAAATATATTGATAAACCTTTATTAATAGTCACTGTTTTATTATTTGCGATAGGACTTATCATGGTTTTTTCAGCTTCTAATGTTACAGCCTACATGGCTCATGTTGTTAGTCCATATTATTATTTTATCAAACAAGGTATTTTCCTAATTGGTGGAATCATTATAGCTTTTATCATAATCCGTTTCTCCGAAAAAGCCTATGGTAAACTTTCTAAAGCTTTACTATTATTTATAATTATAGCTCTAGTGGGTCTCCCATTTTTTGGTGTTGAAATTAATAATGCCAAGAGCTGGTATGATTTAAAATTTATGTCATTTCAACCTAGTGAGTTTGCTAAAGTTATTACTATTGTTTGGATGGCAACTTATTACGAAAAAAATAAAAAGAATTTAGATAAAATAGGAACTTGCTTAATACCTTTAGGTATAGCTTTCTTAATAGCTTATTTGATTTTTCAACAACCTGATTTAGGAACAACAATTATTTATTGCGCAATAGTAGCTAGTATTTTCTTCGTTGCCCCTATAAAAAAAGAAATAAAAAACAAAATATTTTTAAGTATTGGCGGTCTTGTAGTTTTAGGAGCCTTTGTTCTTTTTGGAACTAATAAAACACTTCTTCTAGATCGACAGTTAGAACGTATTACAGATTTTCGTAACCCATGTGATAAATTATTATCATCTGGTAACCAAGTATGTAATACCTATATAGCCATTAATAATGGTGGACTTACTGGCGAAGGATTAGGAAATTCTACCCAAAAATATTTATATTTACCGGAGCCATATACTGACTTTATCTTTGCCATAATAGTAGAAGAGTTAGGTTTAATAGTTGGCTTATTAATAATTTTTGCTTATATTTTTGTTTTATATAGAATCTTAGTTATCGGTAGAAAAAGTTTTACTGATAAGGGGGCAATGATTTGTTTCGGGATCGCATTCTATATCTTCTTACATATAGCTATAAACCTATTAGGGCTATTTGGTTTAATACCAATGACTGGAGTACCGCTACCATTTATGAGTTATGGAGGAAGTTACACAATTTGTTTAATTGCCGCTTTGACAATTGTTCAGCGTATTAGTGTTGAAAATGGCTTAAATAAAGAAAAAGTTGAACAAAAAATTCGTGCCAAAAAATAAAGAGAAGGTAAAATTATTTGCCTTTTTTTTTGCTCTGTGCTAGTATATAGATATTTAATGAAAAGAGGTAATTGTTATGAGCAAGCCGTTAACAAATATAAAGGATGTCCTAAGTATTATCTTTTCAACCGCAAAGAAAATTTTTATTATTGGTCATAATAATGCTGATTTAGATTATTTAGCTTCAGCCATTGGACTTCAATCACTATGTACATCTTATGGCAAAGAAGCATACATCATATTAGATGAGTCTGCAGAAACAATTGAGCCAGTTGTAAAAAGAGTCCGCGATGACAATATCAGTACACACAATATTATAGATATGAATACCTATTATAAATTAAAAGATGAAAACTCATCGTTAATTGTTACCGACACTAATAAAACTGAATTAGTTGCTGTAAGAGATGATCTGGATGATTTTCAAGATATAATAATAATTGATCATCATGCGCCAGGTCCAACAACAATTAACAATGCCTATCAATATATACCGCTTATCACAGATTCAGATAAAAAACAAAAAGCAAAAGTTTCTTCTGCTTCTGAAATAGTAGCTCAATTATTACTAGCGGCTAAAGTCAATTGCCCTAAAGATGTTTACACATATTTATATAGCGGTATTTATATGGACACTAATCGTTTTGATAAAAATGTTGGGGACAAAACTCATGAAATAATTCATATATTATGTTCTAAAGGAGCTGATACAATGGCTGCAAGTGAATTATTAGTATCAGATTTCAATGAAGACAAAATAATTTATAATTTAATAATTAATAATACAATTTTAAAAGCTTATGAATATGATGCAATGAATAATTATACAATTGCATTTACGTTAAATAGAGAAAATCCAGAAACAATTTATCGCAGAGAGTCACTTGCTAAAGCAGCTGATAAACTCCTAAAATATAAAATTGATGCCTCGTTTGCCATGGGTAAAATTGATCCTGAGACACTTTCGATTAGTGCTAGAAGTAAAGGCAAAATTGACGTAGGGAAAATTATGGAATATGTTGGTGGTGGAGGAAATTCTCAAAATGCTGCTTCACAAATTAAAGGACTCCCTCTAACAACATTAGAAGATCTAATCTTTACAGCTATTGAAAGAGGAGTAAAGGTGGATGGTGAAGTACAATCTCCAAAAGACAGCTCTATTATTTCGAGCCCATCCCAGTATGTTAAAAAAAACTCTTAAAATTATAAGAAAAGTCAAGGACTTTTCTTTTTTTATCGAATAATAATAGTGGGAGGTGATCAAATAACATTCAAATATCGTTATCGTAAACAAATAATATTTATTTCTTTAGGAATAATTCTACTTTTTAGTATTTTAATACCATTAATAATTAACTATAAACCAGAAGGAAAAAAAGAAAAACCATTATTAATAAGCGATTCTTCCACTAAAAAATCATCAAAAAAAGAAGATAAATCTAAAGAAGATACAAAATCATTATTAAAGGTTGATATAAAAGGTGAAGTAAATAATCCGGGTATTTATTCATTACCAGCTTCATCTCGGATAATTGACGTTATAGAATTAGCTGGAGGACTAACGGAAAATGCCAATACAACTGTAATTAATTTAAGTAAGAAAATAAAGGATGAAATGGTTATTATTATTTATAGTAATAGGGAAGTAGAAGATTTCAAAAAAACTAAAGAAATAGAAAAACAAGTTCAGTCCAATTGTCTTCAGAAAGATGAAAATGCCTTAAAGAATGATGCCTGTATTTCCGATGAAGTAGCTAATCCTACTAAGGTATCAATAAATAGTGCTACTTTAGCTCAATTAGATTCGCTCCCAGGAATAGGAGAAGAAAAAGCTAAAGACATTATAGCTTATCGTGAACGAAATGGCCCATTCGAAAAGTTGGAAGATTTAAAAAATGTTTCTGGAATAGGGGATAGCTTATTTGCTAAAATTAAGGACTATATTACTTTATAATTATCCATACTATATCTTACTAATTTTAGTAATGTTTATTTCAATACCTAGATTATTAATACCAAAAACCAGTAATTATTCTGAAAAATCTAAAACCTTCATAGGCATAATTGACTCAGTTAATATAAATGATAATACTCTAAAATTAACAATAAAAAATAAAGAACAAATACTTGTTTACTATTATTTAAAAGAAGATACTAATTATCATCAATTGAAGTTAGGAGACAAAGTCAAAGTAACTGGCGAATTTATTAAACCAAAGGCAAATTCTACTAAAAATTTGTTTAATTATAAAAAATATTTATATAACAAAAATATATTTTATATAGTCCAGGCTAAAAGCCTAACTATCATAAGTAAAAATAAAAATATTTTCTATAAAATAAAACAGATTATTAAGAATAAAGCCACAATATCTCCTTATCTTAAAGTTTTTATCTTAGGAGATAAATCATCTTTATCAAAAACAGTTTTAACAAGTTACCAAGAAAATGGAATAAGTCACCTTTTTGCAATTAGCGGAATGCATATTTCACTTTTATCGACAATGTTTCTAAAAATTCTCCAAAAATTAAAAATGAAAGAGCATTCTCGCTATTTTATAACTTCCTTATTTTTAATATTTTACCTTTCATTACTTGACTTATCACCATCAGCATTAAGAGGCGTTTTATTCTTTATCCTCTTTTCTATAAATAGAGTATATTATTTTTATATTAAACCACAAAATATAGTTATATTAGTTTTAGCCATTACACTTTTAATAAATCCATTCTTTGTTTATGATATAGGTTTTCAATATTCATTTATAATTAGCTTAACTTTAATATTAACTTCTTCTATGATAACTGGTTCTTATTTTATGAAGTTATTGAAAACATCACTTATAGCATTCTTAGTAAGTATCCCAATTTCACTATATAATTATTATCAAGTAAATCTTTTGAGTATAATTTATAATCTATTTTATGTTCCATTAGTAAGTGTTATAATTTTTCCTTTATCTATATTAACAATTATTATTAAACCATTATTACCACTATACAATATAATGACTACCTTATTAGAAAAAAGTTCCTTATTTTTAAATAAGATAAATATTGGTAAGTTAATATTTCCAAAACTTAGTATTTTTATTTATCTAATATATTATCTCTTAATTATAGGCGCCCTTATAAAACCAAAATATTCACGTCACATATTCATTACCTTAATCATTGTATTAATAATTCACTTTAATTACCCAGCCTTCACAAAAAACGCATTTATCATAATGATTGACGTAGGGCAAGGAGATAGCCTGTTATTACATTCTAATAATGAAAGTATTTTAATTGATACAGGTGGTTTAATGAATAGTACTGAGTCTAAAATAGTTTCCACAACAACAATACCTTTACTAAAAAGTCTTGGTATTAAGAAACTGAAATTTTTGATTTTAACTCACGGAGATGCAGACCACATGGGAGAAGCTTCATTTTTATTAGATAACTTTAAAGTAGAAACTGTCATAATTAACCAAGGAACAATTAATGCTTTGGAAGAAGATTTAATAAAAAATTACTCCAACATCTATATGAGTAAACAAAATCAAATTATTACTTGCGGAGACATAACTTTACAACAACTAAATACCAATTTACAAGATGAAAATGATAGTAGTCAAGTTTACTATGGCACCTACAAGAATTTCAAAATGTTATTCACGGGCGATGCTTCGGTCAAAACCGAACAAGCAATTTTATCAGAATATAGTTTAGGTCAAATTGATATATTAAAAGTCGGACATCACGGTAGTAAAACTAGTTCAGGTAAGAAGTTTATTAACTTAATAAAGCCTAAATACTCCTTGATATCAGTTGGTAAAGATAATAAATTTGGACACCCAAATAAAAGCGTGTTAGAAATTTTAAAAGATAGTAAAATTTATAGAACTGATGTAGATGGATCAATTGAAATAAGACTAAATAGAAACGGTTATAAAATAAGTACATGTCCACCATAGAAAGGAGCAATATGAATTATTATAATGAGATTAAAAATAAGATAATTGATAATGAAATATATGGAAGAGTAAAAGAATATTCAAAAGAAAGAAATAAAGTTATTACATATTTTGAAAT
>CAZTRE010000024.1:0-16682 GCA_964616405.1 uncultured Mycoplasma sp.
TCAATTAGGGTTCAAATAATTTCTTTTTACTGTCTACTTTTTATTGACAAGTTCAGGAGAGTGACTAAGTCATTCTTTTTTCTTGTTTTATTATAATATTTTGGTGTATAATAAGCGTGTTTTGAGTAATGAAGTAATTATATTATTAATTATTAAAAGTGTTATTATTTAGTAAATGAAATGTGGTGAGATGATAATGACTTGGAATATTGGGAATGTAGAAATAAAAAACAGGGTTGTCTTAGCTCCAATGGCTGGTATATGTAATTCTGCTTTTCGAAGAATATGTAAAGAAATGGGTTGCGGATTAATTTATGCTGAGATGGTTAGTGATAAGGCAATCGCTTATAATAACAAGAAAACTATAGATATGCTTTATATGAGGGATGAAGAGAGACCTATTGTTCAGCAAATTTTTGGTTCAGATAAGGAATCTTTTGTAATAGCTGCAAAATATATTTATGATAATATGCATCCTGATATAATTGATATAAATATGGGTTGTCCTGTTCCTAAGGTTGCTGTAAGAGCTCAGGCCGGTTCGGCGTTATTAAAAAATCCTAATAAAATATATGATATTGTGAAAGCTGTTGTTGAGTCTGTTCCTATTCCGGTAACTGTTAAAATTAGAAGCGGTTGGGATAATAAAAGTATTAATGCTGTAGAGGTGGCCCAAATAATTGAAAAGGCTGGTGCAAGTGCTATTTGTGTTCATCCAAGAACAAGAAGTCAAGGTTATAGCGGGAAGGCTGATTGGAATATTATAAAAGCTGTTAAAGATGTGGTTAATATTCCTGTTATTGGGAATGGTGATGTTAAAACACCAGAAGATGTTAAACGAATGATTGATGAAACGAACTGTGATGCGGTAATGATAGGAAGAGGTATTTTAGGGAATCCATGGCTTATTAAAAATGCGATTAATTATTTAAATGGAGAAGATATAATTACAGTTTCTCCGAAAGAAAAAATAGATATGTGTTTGCATCATTTAGAATATTTGAATGATTTGAAAAATGAACATCTTGCCTGTTTGGAGATAAGAAATCATATAGGTTGGTATTTAAAAGGAATTAAAGATGGGAATATTGTAAAAAATAACATCTATCAAACTTCACAAATTCGTGATATAATCGATATATTAAATAAATTTAAGGAGGGATTAGATGAATAAAAAAGAAAAAGCTGAAGTTTCAGAAGACGATAAATCTGATAAAAGGTTGTTTGTTCAAAGAGCTGTGGCTTTTATAATTGATGTGACGCTAATTTCATTTATTAGTTCAATAATTACTGCACCATTCCTTGATTTGGATGGAATCGTTAAATTGACAGATGGACTTATGGATGTAATGAATAAGTATGTAACTAGTGAGCTCGATTATTCTATTTATATAGCAGAAGTAATTCCTCTTATGTTTCAACTAGCTAGGAAGAATGGAATTACTACCTTGGTTTCATTGTTTTTAAGTGTTTTTTACTTTATTGCTTATCAGTTTAACCATAATGGTCAAACATTAGGGAAAAAACTTATGAAAATAAGAGTAGTATCTATTAATGGGCAAATGACAATGAATCAAATGCTTGTAAGAGCACTAATTGTTAATTCAATTTTAATGGATATGATTATTTTAGGATTTACGATTTTTGCAACTCAAGATATATATTTTTATGCATCAATTATTTTTGGAGAAATACAGAATTTAATATTAATTATTAGTGTAGTAATGATTATATTTAGTAAAAAAGGTAGAGGACTACATGATTTGATTTCACGATGTGAGGTTGTTAAAGTAAATTAATAAAGGAGTTTATAATATGAGAGAATTAAGTGAACAAGAGATTGTTAGAAGAGAAAAATTACAAAATATTGAAAATCCATATCCTGAGAGATATGAAACAAACTATGAGTTATATGAAGCAGCAGAATTAGAAGATGGAATTACTGGTGTTAGAGTTGCTGGTAGAATAGTCTTAATGCGTAAAATGGGAAAAATGAGTTTTTTAACTATTGGAGATGTTAAGGGTAAAATTCAAATTTCTGTTAAAATGGATATGATTGGTGAAGAAGCTTATCAACAATTTAAAGCAAATTATGATTTAGGAGACTTTATTGGTGTAGAGGGTGAAATATTTACTACTCATACAGGTGAAAAAACCGTTAGAGCTTCAAGCATTACTTTCTTAGGAAAGGCATTAAAACCATTACCAGAAAAATTCCATGGTATTGAAGATATTGAAACAATTTATCGTGAAAGATATCTTGATTTAATTATGAATGATGATGCTAAAAAGAAATTTTTGTTTAGAAGTAAATTTATACGTGAAATTAGAAATTATTTGGATAAAAATGGTTATGTTGAAATTGAGACACCTATTTTGAATAATAAAGCTAGTGGTGCTTCTGCTAAACCATTTATTACACATCATAATGCCTTAGATATTAATTTATATTTAAGAATTGCACCTGAAACATATTTAAAAAGAGCGGTAGTTGGTGGATTTAATAAGGTATTTGAAATTGCAAGGTGTTTTAGAAATGAAGGTATGGATGCTACTCATTTGCAAGATTTTACTATGATTGAAGGATATTGTGCTTATTATAATTATAAAGATAATATGAAATTTTTAAGAGAAATGCTTCAATATATTGTTGAAAAATTATTTGGTACTTTAGTTATTACTATTGGAGATAAAGAAGTAGATCTTGGCGGTGAATGGCCAAGTGTTAGTTTTAGAGATTTAATTATGCAATACGGAAAAATTGATATTAATGAATATAATACTAAGGAAGCTTTATTACAAAAGATTTATGATGAGAAAATAGAAATTGAAAGTGATACACCACTTGAAAATCTAGGTTTTGGTAATTTAGTAGATCAATTATATAAGAAGGTTGCAAGACCTAATGTTGTTAACCCTATATTTTTAACTGAGCATCCAATCAGTTTAAGTCCACTTGCTAGAGCAAATGATGATAATCCTGAAATAACTGATAGATTCCAATTAATTATTAATGGTGCAGAAATAATTAATGCTTATTCAGAACTTGTTGATCCTCAAGAACAAGAAAGAAGACTTGAAGAACAAGCTGCTTTAAAAGCTGAAGGAGATGAAGAAGCAATGCCAATGGATCACGAATATATTTCAGCTATGGAAGTTGGAATGCCACCAATAAGTGGTTGGGGAATGGGAATTGATCGAGTTGTTCAATTATTAACCAATTCTGATAACATTAAAGACGTTGTAATGTTCCCGTTAATGAAACCATTAAATATGGAAAATAAGGATTCTGAATAGAATTCTTTTTGTTTTGAAAAATTTATCTAAATTGCTCGAGACCCTTGGTATTTCACTAAAATTTTATTAAAAAATAGGCCAAATGCTTGAAAAAACTTGACGGTATAGTATAATTATAGTGGGAGGTTAATTATGAAGAAACATAATACAATGAAAGTCGTTCTTTTGGTTGTAACTGCTATTTGGTTATTAGCTGCGCTAGTGTTACCTGATAAAAATTGGGCAACTTTAGTAAAGGCTGGCTTAACTTTAGTAGAATTATTCTTAATAATATTTAATGTCAAAGAAAAGCATAATGTTGTTAAGGTTGTTCTTGTTACAACTTTGATATTTGTGTTATTAACTTGGATTTTACCAGCTGCTTATTATTCAAGTGGTATCATTGATCAAGGACGCATACAAATGGGTTTATTTGACTTATTTAATTATCCATTAACTGCATTAGCTTATTTCGGATATATTTCGTTATTTGTTTTAGCTATTGGTGGATTCTATGGAGTTTTGTACAAAATTCCGGCTTATCGTAGTTTTTTAGATAAGATTGTGGCAGTATGTAAAGGCAAAGAAGGTGTTGCATTATCTGTTATAATGATTTTAATTGCTGTAATCACTTCAATTTGTGGTTTACAAATAGGATTATTAATATTTTTTCCAATGTTAGCAGCAATTATCTTATTAATGGGATATGATAAAATTGTGGCAGCACTTACTTTAGTTGGATCTACTGTAGTAGGTCTTATAGGAACAACTTATGGTTATACAAACGTAAGTATTATCTATAATAATTTAAAATTAGATGTTATGGACAATATTGCCGTTAAATTTATTATTTTAGTTGTTGGCTTAGTATTATTAATATTTAATACTTTAATGTATGCTAAACATTCTAAAGTAGTTAGTTCTAGAATAACTGCTGAAAAGAAAGTTATTAAAACAGAAGAAGTTGAAAGTGGAAAGGCTGTAATAGCTGGGGAAACTAAGAAAGAGAAAAAAGTAGTTTCTAAAAAAGCAAGCGCTCCTACTAAGAAGACTGGAACAACTACTAAGAAAACTACGGCAGCTAAAAATGGTAAGAAGACTACTAAAGCAGCTAGTTCAAAAACGGCTAGTGCAAAGAAAACTGCAACTACAAGTAAAGCAAAAACATCAACTAAAGCTAGTAGAAAAGATAATAAGGCAGCAGCTAAGGGTGATGATGTTATTGTTGTTAAAGAATCATTAGTTGATAGTTCATTAGAACAATATGTTCCAACTGTTGTAGATAGTAAACATAGAATCTGGCCAGTTATTGTTGGATTTGTGTTATTATTTGTAATCATGATTCTTGCATTTATTCCTTGGGGATCAGTATTTAGTGTTGAAGCATTTACTAAAGCAAGTGATGCCGTTTCATCATTCAAATTATTTGGATTTGAAATTTTCGGGAAATTATTAGGAACATTCTCTGCATTTGGTGAATGGTCAATTACTGATATGATTGTTGTTATGGCTTTTATTGGTCTTGTATTAGTTTATATTTACAAGATTAAAATTGATGATGTAATTGAAGGATTTACTGTCGGTGCAAAAAAGGCTTTAGCTCCTGCATTCTTAGTACTTGTTATTTATACAATTTTAGTATTAGTAACATATCATCCATTCCAAACTACTATTTATGAAGCATTATTTGGATTGACTAAAGGATTCAATATTGTTACAACTGCAATTGCTGGATTATTAAGTGGATTATTTAATGCTGATGCAGCATATACATTTAATTCAGTAGTTCCACATTTTGCTGGAGTAATAACTAATACTGATGTTTATTCAGTAGCTGCAGTTTTATTCCAATCAGCATATGGTATTTCTATGTTAGTTGCTCCTACAAGCTTAGTTTTAGTAGTAGTATTAAATTATTTAGGAATTTCATTTAAAGAGTGGTTTAAAGCAGTTTGGAAATTATTAGTTGAATTATTAGTAATTTTATTATTAGTATTTACAATTTTAATTTTAATTTAATATTAGAGAGGCTTAGGCCTCTTTTTTTTGTAAAATTTGTAGTTTTTTTGGGTACTCTATAACTTGCTAGTAAGATGATTTAGGAACTAAAATTAATATGAGGAGATGATTTATAAAATGTTTTCTAGATTTAGTGAAGACGCTCAAAAAATACTATTAATGACTAAAAGAGAAATGCAAGATTTGAAACATCCTTATGTAGGAAGTGAGCATTTGCTTTTAGCAATTTTACATAATAAAGATTTAGAATTAACTAAGTTTTTGGAAGAATGTGGTTTGAGTTATGAGAAGTGTCGTAAAGAAATAATCTCAGTAATAGGAATAGGAAAAAGTTCTAATGATTGGTTTTTATATACTCCGCTTTTAAAAAGAGTGATTGAAAATGCTATATTAGATTGTAGAGACGAAGACAGTTTAATTACTGTTGAAGGACTATTTATTTCTTTATTAGAAGAAGGTGATGGTGTTGCAAATAGAATTTTACTTGGAATGAATATTGATATTGACTATTTATATGAAAAATTTTCAAGAAAGTTTATTGTAAAATGTAATAAAAATGGAAGAAAGCTTTTTGTTGAAGAATATGCGGTAGATTTGAATAAAAAGTATAATACGGATGGTTTTGATCCTGTATATGGAAGAGATAGTCAAGTGAATCGTGTTATGGAAATATTATTAAGAAGAACAAAAAATAATCCGCTATTAATAGGTGAGGCTGGAGTAGGGAAAACTGCCATTGTTGAGGAATTAGTAAGAAGAATTGAAATTGGTAGTGTACCAAAAAAGTTATTAAATAAGAGAGTTTTATGTTTAACTGTTTCAGCTTTAGTAGCGGGGACTAAATATAGGGGTGAATTTGAGGAGAGAATTAATCAAATTGTTGAAGAGTTGGAAGGCAATGATGAAATAATTTTATTTATAGATGAATTTCATACTTTAGTTGGAGCAGGTGGTGCTGAAGGGGCAATAGATGCCGTTAATATTTTAAAGCCTTATCTAGCTAGAGGTAGCATTAAAATAATTGGCGCAACTACAAAAGATGAATATAGTAAATTTATTGAGGATGATAGAGCGCTTGATCGAAGATTTCAAAAAATATATGTTACTGAGCCTACGATTGAAGAGACAGAACATATTTTATTTAATTTGCGTGATACTTATGAGAAATTTCATAATGTAATAGTTAGCGATGAGATTATTAAGGAGATTGTGAAACTTACTGACAGATATATTCATAATGGGATGTTTCCGGATAAAGCAATTGATGTTTTTGATGAGGCTTGTGTAAAAACATCATTTATTGATAGTAAGATTGATAAAAGAATTAGAAATTATACCTTTGATATTAAGAGAATAGTTGATGAAAAAAACAAAGCAATTATAGATCATAATTATAAACAAGCAAGTATTTTGAAAGAAAAACAGAAAAGTATAGAAAGTGAGTACGATAAAATATTATTTAAAAGAGAAAGTACTAAGAACAATAAGGGAGTAACATTAGATATATTATATGATATTATTTATGAGCGTACTAAGATTCCGGTTTCTCATTTAAAAGGAATAAATGATAATAAATTGATTGGAAAATTAAAGGAAACTATTTTTGGACAAGATGCAGCTATTGAAAAAATTGTTTCTACTATACAAAGTAAGTCTAATATTAGTAGAAATAGACCATTGACATTTTTATTGGTAGGTAAAAGCGGTGTCGGTAAAACATTTTTTGTAAGGAAATATGCCGAAGAACTATATAATAAAGAAGCTTTTATTAGAATTGATATGAGTGAATATCGTGATGAATTTAGTAGTACAAAAATTATTGGAGCTCCCCCAGGTTATGTAGGTTATAAAGATAATCATACTGTGTTGGACAAGGTAAAGTTTAATCCCTATTCTGTTTTATTACTTGACGAAATTGAAAAAGCAAGCCCTAGTGTTATGAAATTATTTCTACAAGTGTTTGATGAAGGTTTTATGACAAGTGCGACTGGGGATGTAATTGATTTTAGTCATACAATTATTTTTATGACATCTAATTTAGCTAGTAATAAAACTATGATTGGCTTTTCTGAAAATAAAAAGGCTTTTGTTATTGATAAGGTTAAGGATTTTTTGGGTATAGAGCTTTATAATAGAATAGATGAGGTTGTTTTATTTAACGATATTGATAAAAAAACTATTTTGAAGATTATTAATAGGCGATTGTCGGAATTAGGTGTATCTTTAAATAATAAAAGTCCTTTATATTTAGAGATTGTTGATAAAGTATTAGCTGAAGTAAAGTTAGATGAATCTGGAGCTAGACGGATTAATAAAGTTGTGGAAAAAGTTATAGAGGAAAATAATCTTTTAAGTATATAGTATCTTTTACTTTTAATTATCGTATGTTATAATAACGGCAGGTGATGAGAAGTGAAACTATACAATACGTTAACAAAGAAAATTGAAGAATTTATTCCTAATGAAGAGGGAAAAGTAAAAATGTATACATGTGGTCCAACAGTTTATCATTACGCACATATAGGTAACTTAAGAAGTTATATATTTGAAGATATTTTAGAAAAAGGTCTTGAATATATTGGCTATGATGTTACCAGAGTTATGAATATTACCGATGTTGGACATTTAACTAGTGATGCTGATTCTGGTGAAGATAAGATGGCTAAAGGAGCTAAACGTGAAGGTAAGACAGTTTATGAAATAGCTGATTTTTATACAAAAGCATTTTTTGATGATGCAGCTAAATTAAATATTAGAAAACCTGAAATAGTTGAAAAAGCAAGTGATCATATTGATACATATATTAAAATGATTGAAAAGTTAGTTAGAGAGGATTATGCATATATTTCTAATGGTAATGTTTATTTTGATATTAGTAAAGCAAAGAATTATTATAAATTATCTGGGAAAAATCCTGAGGATTTGATGGTTGGAGTTAGAGATTCCGTTGAAGAAGACAAGTCAAAGAGAAATCCCTATGATTTTGTGTTATGGTTTACGGTTTCTAAGTTTGAAAATCAAGATATGAAATGGGATTCGCCTTGGGGCTTTGGATATCCTGGATGGCATATTGAATGTTCTGGTATTTCTTATGAAAAGCTTGGAGAATATTTAGATATTCATTGTGGTGGCGTTGATAATATTTTTCCACATCATACTAACGAGATTGCTCAAAGTGAAGCTTTTGTTGGTCATAAGTGGTGTAATTATTGGTGTCATGGGGCACATTTAAATGATGAAACAGGTAAGATGAGTAAATCTAAAGGTGAATTTTTAACTGTTAGCTTATTAGTAGATAAGGGATATAATCCACTTATTTATCGTTATTTCTGTTTAAATAGCCATTATCGTAATCCATTAGTATTTAGTTATGATTCTTTAGATACTTCTAAGAATGCTTTTAATAAGTTACGTAATAGAGTGGCTAATTTATCAAAAGATGGTGAAGTTGATACCGAGCAGTTTGAATCTTATAGAAAACAATTTGCGGCTGCATTTGCCAATGATATTAATACTTCACAAATGTTAACAGTAGTTTATGATGTACTGAAAGATAATGGACTAAGTGATTCGACGAAATTTAAATTAATTGAAGATTTTGATAAAGTTTTATCTTTGGATTTGACTAAAGTAGAAGAAAAAAGTGTAGATACAACTTTAGAAGAGACCATATTAGCAAAGATAGAGGAGCGAAAAGAAGCCAAGAAAAATAAAGACTTTGCAAAAGCTGATGCTATTAGAGATGAACTTCTTACAAAGGGTATAAAACTAATTGATACTCGTGAAGGTACAACGTATGAGATTATTTAAGAGTTAGAGTGAAATCTAATTCTTTTTTTGTTGTTATTTTACATGTACTATGTTAATATAGCGCTAGATTTTATATAGAGATTTAATTATCATGTTATAATGTAAGTGGTGAAAATTATGCAAACAAGAGAAATAAATGTATTGGTATTAGCCTATTTAGGAGATACTATTTATGAAAATTATGTAAGAAAATACTTAATCAAACAGGGAATTGGGAATGTTAATGATTTACAAAAAGAGGCAGTTAATTATGTTAGTGCTAAGAGTCAAGCTGCTTTTTTAACAAAAATGATTGAGGAAGAGTTTTTAAGTAATGACGAAATTATAATTGTCAAAAGAGCGAGAAATTATAAGACAACTTCTCATCCAAAAAATTGTGATATTGTTACATATAAATATGCGACTGGATTAGAAAGTTTAATTGGTTATCTAGATTTAGAAAATAAAAAGAGTAGAATAGATGGAATAATGAAATTTATACTAGGAGAGTAGATTATGTTAGTATATGGCAGAAATGTAGCAAAAGAAATTTTGCAAAAAGGGAAAAAAGTAGAAAAAATTATATTACAAGAAGGTTTTGATGATAAAGAAATAAATTCACTAATTGAAAAAGTAAATTTTAAAGTAATTTTTAAACAAAAACGTGAGATTGATCGTTTGGCTGAGGGTGTTCATCAGGGTATAATACTATACATTCCGGATTACAAGTACAAAAATTTGGAAGAAGTACTTGAAACTGAACCTCAATTTGTTGTATTGCTTGATCATCTAGAGGATCCACATAATTTGGGAGCTATTATTCGAACTTGTGAGGCTGCAGGGGTAGATGCAATAATTATGCCAAAGGATAGGCAGGTTATGATTAACTCAACAGTTATGAAAACAAGTGTTGGAACTTTGGATAGTATGAATATTGTAGCTGTTACTAATTTAGCGCAAACAATAAAAGATTTGAAAAAGAATGGTTTTTGGATTGTTGGTACAGCACTTGAAGATAGTGTTGATTACCGAGATATAGATTATTCTGGTAAAATTGGGCTAGTTATTGGTAATGAAGGTAGTGGAATGTCACGTCTTGTATCTAAAGAATGTGATTTTATTGCGAAGATTCCAATGTATGGAACTACTAATAGTTTAAATGCTTCCGTTGCGGCAGGTATTATGATTTATGAGGTTGTCCGAAATAGAAAGTAGGATTTAATGAACTATAAAGATATAAACGATTATGAGCTGGTGTATCGTATTAGAGAAAATGTAGATGATGATGCAGTTGTATTGATGATGAAAAAGTATGAACCAATTATTTGTAGTTATGCGAAAAAGTATATAACTTTTGTTGGAGGATGTGGTGCTGATTTAGATGATTTGATTCAAGAAGGAAGGGTGGCTGTTGCCAAGGCGATAAAGAGCTATAATCCGGATAAATCATCAATATTTTATACATATGTAACGATTTGTATAGAAAGAGCTTTTTATTCATATTGCAGAAACTTGACATTCAAAAAGAATATGGTACTTAATGATGCAGTTAGTGATGAAGGGATATATAATTATATAGCTGATGATTTTAGTTTAGATAATTATGTAATTAATGCTTATAATGAAAAAAATTTTTTACTTTCAATAAGAAATAATTTTAATTTGATTGATAGTAGTATATTTGAGTTAAGGTATAATGGTTTTAGTTATAAGGAAATTGGTAAGTTGTTAGATATAACGGTTGGTTCTGTTGATAGTCGTTTATGTAAAATGAGGAAGGCTTTACAGAGAGATAGAGACAAATTTTGTATTTAAATTTGTTTTTTTATTTGAATTGAGCTAAAATGATAATAGGAGAGTGCGATCATGAGAGAGGAATTATCTGATAAAAATAATAGAACAAATTTTATTGATTATATGTCGTCAGTTAATATAAGTAAATCTCATCAGTATGAGGAAGTTTCTTTAGATTCGTGGGTTAATCCGTATCGTGACGATGAAGAAATGAGAGAAATATTTTTGAATATGGATCGCGCAATGAAATATCTTCATGAGAGGGGATATTGTGTTAAATCATTTAATCCTCGACGTATTAAAATTTTAAATAATGCAACTAATCAAATTAGATTTGAAACTTTGGAAATGACGAAAGATCCTATTGAACAAAGACAAATTATTAAAGAAGATATATTTAATTCTTCATTTATTCAAGTAGGAATTTATTCTAAATGTTTGCCTTATTTAAAGAGAGAGTTTTTAAAAGATAATTTTGATCAGTTTGCCCAATTTATTCCAGAAGGTGATGTTCCTTATTATCGGGGCGTTATAGGTCGCGGAGCATCAGTTTATTTTTGCGAGTATGCCATGGAGAAAGTTAATAGAGATTTGGCGGCAATGGAATCTGCTATTGCGGGGCAATCTGGGGTACAAAAACAAATGTCTCTGCAAAATAAAAAATATGATGATACGGGGATTAATGATAAAATCAATGATAGTATTTATAAAGAAATAAGTAAGGGACGAAAAGAGGCGGCATTTGTGAGCTTTTTACTTTTCCCAACAGCGTTACTTATTTTAGGTGTTATATTTGCGGTAATTGCTTGGATTGCTAGTATTATTTAAATAGTTGTTTGCTATTGATACCTTTTTCTGATATAATCTTCTTGATTTACGAGGATGGTTAACATGGAATTTGAAAAATTAAGAAAAAGATATACTGAGCAAATGTTGCCGCAAGCATGGCAGAAAGTTGCTTTGACAGAGAAAAAACGGAAATATTAGTATATGGTCTTATATCTTTTTGTATGAACAATTTTGAAGATGTGGGAATTGAATTAGAAAGATAAAATCCTGTTGCTAAAGTATTAGGGCGCTGGGTAAATGATGATTCCACAAATTTTGGTGAGAATGCAATAAAGTTAGATACTAAACCAGATGGTACAGTGGTAGCTAGTTGTCAATATGATATGTGGGCATTAAGAGAAGATACTGATACTTGTTTGGAATTATTTGGAACTTTAGATCCAGAATTAGTTGGTGAAAAGGTAATTGAGGCAAATATTGAGATTCCTGATAGTGAAATTGGCCTTTACTTGGTGGTATTCAAAAAGTAAAATTACCAAATGAGACGGTTTAAATCTTGATTATTTATTGTTATATAATGAAAACAGTTGACATTTTTAGGTGTTTATGCTATTTTATAGATGAGCACGTAAAAGTGTTTTTATTTTGATAAAAAATGAGGAATGGTGAAAATATGGCTAAAGAAGAGAAGTTAGAAAAAGCTAAAAAAACTGATGTAAAAGAAAAAACAGTAAAAAAGAGTAATAAGAAAGGCGATACTAAGAAAAATAATACTAAGAAAAAACCAAAGGTAAAAGCTGATAAGAAAAGTCTTTGGGTAAGATTTCGTATTTTCTGTCATGGTGTTAAGAGTGAATTTGGAAAAGTTCATTGGCCTGGAAAAAAAGATATGATCCGTTATTCTATCGCCACAATTTTCTTTGTAATCTTTTGCGCATTATTCTTTTATCTAATAAATATTATTTTTGCACTAATTCAAACATTATTTAAATAGAAGGAGTTTTGTTTATGGAAAAACAATGGTATGTAGTTAATACTTATTCTGGTCATGAGAATAAGGTAAAAGAAAAACTTGAAATGAGAGCAGAATCTATGGATATGCAAGACTTTATTTATAGGGTTGTAATTCCAGAAGAAAAGGTAGTTGAAGTTAAGGACGGAGTAACTAAAGAAAAAACTAAAAAAATGTTTCCTGGTTATATTTTAGTTGAAATGGTTATGTCTGATGAAGCTTGGTATGTAGTACGTAATACTCCAGGTGTTACTGGATTTATTGGATCAAGCGGAAAAGGAGCAAAGCCTACACCTTTACAACCATATGAAGTTGACAAAATACTTGGTAATATGGGTATTAGTAGAATTGATGTTGATACAGAACTTTCTGAGGGAGCCAAAGTTAAAATTGTTGATGGACCATTTAATGGAATGTTTGGTACTGTTGATATAGTTGATTTACCAAATCAAAAGGTTATGCTTTTAGTTGATTTGTTTGGACAAGAAACTTCTGTAGAGGTTGAATTGAGCCAAATTCAAAAAGCATAGAAAAGTACTTGCAAAAGAATAGACTTTATGTTATTATTTTGGTGCTATATTTAATTTAATATAGATTTAGTGGGAAGCATGGTTTGCATTGAAAAGCGGTAATCAAGCTATTTGGACCACTCGCGAAAACTAAAAATATAGGAGGTGTTTTTCGTGGCAAAAGAAGTAATTAAGAAAATCAAGTTACAAATCCAAGCAGGAAAAGCTACACCAGCTCCACCAGTTGGAACAGTATTAGGACCTGCAGGAATTAATCTACAAGAATTCTGTACTAAGTATAATGATGCAACTAGAGATAAAATGGGAGATGTATTACCTGTTGAAATTTCAATTTATGAAGATAGAAGTTTTGATTTTGTAATTAAGACTCCACCAACAGCATTCTTATTAAAGAAATATGCTAAAGTTCAAAAAGGTTCAACTAAGGGATCTAAGGAAAGCGTTGCAACTATTTCAGAAGCTCAATTAAGAGAAATTGCTGAAATTAAGTTACAAGACTTAAATGCATATGATGTAGAAGCTGCTATGAAAGTTGTAGCTGGTACAGCTAAGAACATGGGAATTGCTATTGAAGGTCAAGAGTAATTTAAGTTAATAATAAAATATTTACATATAGGGTTAACCTATGTGGAAGGAATTTAATAAAATCCGCTTAAACCACATAAGGAGGAAAAGAAAATGGGAAAAAGAAGTAAAAAATATACTGAAGCTCTTTCAAAAATTGAAAAGGGAAAAGTATATTCTAAAGAAGAAGCTATTAAGTTAGTTAAAGAAACTTCAATTAGTTCATTTGATGGTTCAGTTGAAGTAGCTATGAGATTAAATCTTGATACTAAAAAAGCTGATCAACAATTAAGAGGTGCAATTGTACTTCCAAAAGGAACAGGTAAAACTAAAAAGGTTTTAGTTATTGCTAAAGGAGAAAAAGCTAATCTAGCAAAAGAAGCAGGTGCTGACTATGTTGGTGATGTTGATATGCTAGAAAAGATTGAAAAAGAAAATTGGTTCGATTTTGATACAATGATTGCTACTCCTGATATGATGCCTTTATTAGGTAAATTAGGAAAGGTTTTAGGACCAAAAGGATTAATGCCAAACCCTAAAACTGGAACAGTTACTTTAGACGTTGCTAAAGCAGTTGAAGAAGTTAAAGCTGGACGTGTTGAATATAGAACAGATAGCTTTGGAAATATCCATGGTGTAATTGGTAAGGTTTCTTTCTCAGAAGAAGACTTACTTGCTAACTTAGATGCCTTTGTTGCACAAATTTTAAGAATTAAACCTGCAACAGTAAAAGGTGAATATGTTAAAAATATTTCAGTATCTTCTACTATGGGTCCTGGAATTAAAGTTGAAAATAATTTTGACAAATAAAATTTGTTGAGTTATAATAAAGACAATTTGTTGGTGCCATAGACAGTAGGTATACAAATAAATCCTACCGAGGACTTTAAATAGTAATCAAAAAGTTCTTTGGCTGTTATTGTTAAAGAACTTTTTTATGGCATCCCTAGATAGATTAAGGAGGTGTATTATGGCAAGTGAAGCAATCTTAAAGCAAAAACAAGTTGTAATCGATGAGATTAAAGACCGTGTTAATGCTGCTAAGACTATCGTATTATTCGATTATCGTGGTATTACTGATAGTGAGGCTAAGGAATTACGTGTTAAATTAAAAGAAAGTAATTCTGATTATAAAGTATATAAAAATACTTTAATGGCTCGTGCTTTCAATGAATTAGGTATTGAACTTAATGAAGGATTAACTGGACCAAGCGCATTTGCATTTGGTGAAGATCAAGTTGCCCCAATTAAGATTTTATCTGAATTCGCTAAAGAACACCCAGCATTAGTTTTAAAAGTAGGGATTGTTGATGGAGAAAAGGCTGATGCAGCTAAATTAGCTGAATATGCTACTATTCCATCTAGAGATGGTCTACTTACTATGCTTGCTGGTGGTATGATTGGTATCGCAAGAGACCTTTCAATTTGCTTAGACTTATATAGTCAACAAAAAGAAGAAAATTAATTAAAAAATAAATTATAGGAGGAAATAAAAATGGCTAAATTAACAAGAGATGAATTTATCAATAGTTTAAAAGAAATGACATTATTAGAAATCAAGGAATTAGTAGATGCAATGAAAGAAGAATTTGGAGTTGATCCAAGTGCTGTAGCAGTAGCTGCACCAGCTGCAGGAGCTGCTGCTGATGCTGCTCCAAGTACAGTTACAGTATCAATCGCTGATGCTGGAGCTGCTAAAGTTGCAGTTATCAAAGTAGTTAAAGAAATTACTGGTTTAGGTTTAAAAGAATCTAAAGATATCGTTGATAATAATGGTGTTGTTAAAGAAAACATTGCAGTTAGCGAAGCTGATGAAATCAAAGCTAAGCTTGAAGAAGCTGGAGCTACTGTTGAAGTTAAATAATCAAAATAGTCTATGTTAATAAAATATCCACAATTCTGTGGATATTTTTGGTTTTAATAATTATATAAATTTATGTAAAAAATTAAAAAATGTTTGACTTTTATTTGCTTTTAGTGTATTATATGTTTCGAAAGGGAGAAAACTAAAGATTTTGATACAGTTTTCTTCTTCTTTTTTTTCGTATAAAAAGGAGATTAAAATGGGTCAGTATTTTACAAATGAGGACTTACCTAGTAATGTTCGTAGAACTGAGTGCGTAGTATCTGGTAGAAAGTTTATCTTCCTGACAGATAATGGAGTTTTTTCAAAAGACGGTTTGGATTTTGGCAGTAGACTTCTTCTTGAGTCAATCCCGCTTGAAGAAGTTGGAGGCAAAATTCTTGATATGGGTTGCGGTTATGGAGTATTTGGTATAGTTATTAGTAAACTTACACAGGCACACGTTGATATGGTTGATGTTAATTTACGTGCTCTTCATCTTGCACAGAGAAATATTAAAGAAAATCATGTTGATGATATTAACGTGTTTGAAAGTAATGTTTATGAAAATATTTCTGAAAAATACTCTAGTATAGTTACTAATCCTCCGATAAGGGCTGGTAAAAAAGTAGTCTATGATATAGTGATGAATGCTAAGGATCACTTAGAAGAGAATGGGAAGCTTTTCTTGGTTATTCGAAAAGAACAAGGCGCAAAATCGCTAATTGTCGACTTACAAAAAATTTATAATGTAAAAGTATTAGAAAAGAAAAAAGGTTTTTTCATCTTAGAATGTAGAGTTTGATATGTTTTGGGTGAAATGAGTTTTTTCAAAAAAATCATTAAGTGTGGGGTGAATATTAGTGGCATTTAAAATTACAAAATGTGGTCAATATAGAGAAAGAAGAAATTTCTCTAAAATAAGAAATGCTTATGAATTAAAAGATTTATTAGAGATTCAAAAAAAATCTTACCAATGGTTTATTGAAACAGGTATTAAGGATGTATTTCAAGATTTATTTCCAGTAGAAAATTTCTCTGGAACTTTATCACTTGAATTCGGAGA
>CAZTRE010000025.1:0-16113 GCA_964616405.1 uncultured Mycoplasma sp.
CAATGTTAAATAAGAATATAGATATTAACATTATTGTAGAATGCACAGGCTTAACCGAGAAAGAAATACTAGATTTAAAAACAGAATAATAGAGCTTCATTTAGAATAAAAGTCTCTTTTACTTCAAAACAAATAACTAAATATTATTTGTTTTTTTTTTATTAAAATGATATAATAATATCGATTGTTGTAATGAGGTGATAATATGAAAAAAAATATAATTAATAAAACATTAAGTATAATAATGGATATAATATTTATAATTTTATTAGGTTCTATTGTCAAACTTGGAATGATTCCAAATAAATATTTATTTATAGTAATTATAATATTATTGCTAGTAGGTATAATCGCCACTATATTAGCCTTTAAACTAAAAAGTATTATATTTAAAATAATTTTAGCCATTTTTATAATCATACTTAGTATTGGAAGCAGTCTTGGAATTTACTATATCACCACTACCAACCATTTATTTACTAATATGTCTGAATCAACAGAAAAAAGTATCTATTACGTAATTGTTAAAAAGGATAGTAATTATTCTAAATTAAAAGATCTTAATAAAAAGAATATGGCTGTATTAAACAATAAATCTAAAAATTATGATAAAGCCTTAACCGAAGTATCAAAACAAATTAAGGTTAAAAATATTTCGTATGATGATATGAACAATATGGTAAAAGATTTATTATCTAATAAAGTTGATAGTCTATTAATTAATTCCAATAACAAAGATATATTAGATGAAACAATGAGCTTATTTAAAGAAAATACTAAAATACTTGAAGAAATTTCCATTGATGTTATTAAACAAAAAGAAAAAGAATATAAAAATAAATATGGACCATTCAATATTTTAATTAGTGGTATCGATACTAATGGCGATATTAATACAGTAGCTCGTAGTGATGTAAATATTATTATGACAGTTAATCCAAATAATCATGAAGTTTTATTAACGAATATTCCAAGAGATACAGAAGTTAAGCTTCATAATACAACTGGTATCACTGATAAACTAACTCATGCTGGAATGTATGGTATAGATATGTCTAGACAAACCATAGAAGATTTCTTAGATATTGAAATACCTTACTATGTTAGATTAAATTTTGATAGCCTAGTAAGAGTGGTTGATGCTATCGGTGGAATAGATATTAATAATGACATGGCCTTTAAAGGTGTAACTAGATATTTTGCAGTAGGACCTCTTCATCTAAATGGGAAACAAGCCTTAGAATATTCCCGTGAACGTAAAAAATTAGAAGGTGGAGACTGGACAAGAGGCCTTCACCAAGAAGAAGTTATTAGAGCGATTATTACTAAAGTAACGACAAGTAAAGAATTATTAACTAACTATTCTGAATTAGTAGAAGGCCTAAAGGATCTATTTCAAACAAATATTCCAGAAGCCACTATTAAAAGATATATTAAAAATCAATTAGATACTATGGCTTCTTGGCAAATAGATTCTACTGCCGTAAAAATATATGACGGTGCCTATCAAGAAACATACTCTATGCCAGGTATGAACTTATATATATCAAAACCAGATCCTGAAAGTATCAATACTCTTTCAAAAATAATCAATAGTATGTTAAATGATAAAAAGTATGCTGATTTAAAAATAAAATACGCTAAGCAACAAGAATCTTAATCCTGATATATTGCCTTAAGAAGAACTTTCGTTCTTTTTTTTTAGTTTCGATAATACATTATAAAGAGGCGATATATGAAAACATACAATGATTTATTATTAGAAGTAAAAATGTTCTTAAATAAAGAATTATATGAACATAAATTAATAAGTTTTAAAGAATTTACCTCAGTTGAAAATACATTACTAGAAAGAATGACTTCATAATGAATATTATAAAAACTAGGGAAGAATTGTTTCTTGGTAAAACAATTTATGATTTAAATTTAAATGTTGCTTATTACTCAAGAGTTTCAACTGATAAAGATGAACAACTTAACTCTTTAGAAAATCAAAAAAATTATTTTGAAGATTTAATAAAAGCTAATAAAAAATGGAATTTCTATAGAGGTTATATTGATGAAGGTATAAGTGGAACCGCAGTTAAAAATAGAGAAAATTTTCTTCAAATGATTGAAGATGCAATAGACGGAAAAATAGATCTTATTTTAACAAAAGAAGTATCAAGGTTTGCTAGAAATACAATTGATAGTATAAAATACACAGAGTTACTATTAAAAAATGGTGTCATTGTTTTATTTCTTTCCGATAACATTAACACAATTTATCCCGATAGTGAATTTCGTTTAACGTTAATGGCCTCTCTTGCTCAGGATGAAGTTAGAAAATTATCCGAAAGAGTTAAATTTGGTATCAAAAGAAGTATTAAAGATGGGAAGGTTGGAGGTAGTAGACTAACGGGATATATTAAAAAAGATAATAAATTAATTATAAATAGTAAAGAAGTTCCCATCATTAAATTATTGTTTAGTCTATATGCCACTGGTAACTATAGTTTTTCTGAAATTTCTAAGATATTAATGTCTAAAGGCTATTTAACTAAAATGGGAAAGCCTTATAGTGATGCTACTCTAAAGAAAATATTAACTAATCCTAGGTATAAAGGATACTATACGGCCAATCTCTCCAAAATAGTTGACTACAAAACCCATAAAAAAGAAAAAGTTCCCGTAAGTGAACAAATAATTTATAAAGATGAAACCGGCAATGTTCCCGCTATTATTGAAGAAAAACTCTGGGATAAAGCTAATGAAATATATACTGCTCGTAAAGATCATTGGAATAAAATAAATATTAATAAAACCAATAATATAAAAGAACCAACTTATTCCTCACTTATCTTTTGTAAAGAGCATAATAAACCCTTTATCCGTGCTGCATCTTCTAAAAGAAAGTTAAATCCCGTCTGGCAATGTAACGAATACTTACGAAAAGGCAAATCTGCCTGTCTTAGCCCTCTAATTAAAGAAAATGAACTAGATACTTTTTTAATAAGTATATTAAGTGAAAAATTAGATTTAAATAAAGTAAAGAATAGTTTACTAATGTTTTATAAAGACTCTAAAAAATTACCTAAAATATCTGAGTTTTTAAAAAATAAAACTCTTGAGAAAGATATAAGAGTCTACACTAAAATTTTTATAAATAAAATTATAGTTGAAAAAACAAATAATAATCGTAAACATTTAAAATTAGAATTAATTTATAATTTTAATAGCCACGAAACAAGGCCTTTTATTTTAAAATAAGGTCTCTCTTACATTTAAACCATAAACCCAGGGTTTGTAAAGATTGGACAATTACTTGGTAAGGAACGCTTATTCTCTTATTTGGATAAATTTGGTTTTGGTAAAAAAACAGGAGTAGATCTTAATGGTGAAGGTCAAGGAATTATTTTTGATTTAAATAGAGTAGGAAATGTCGAGCTAGCAACAACGGCCTTTGGTCAAGGTGTCAGTGTCACTCCAATCCAACAAGCAGTAGCTGTATCTGCCGTAGTTAATGGTGGCTACTTAAATCAACCCTTTATAGTAAAGAGTATCTCCGAAAGTGGAACTAACACCGTTATTAAAGAAAATAATACTAAAACAAGAAGACAAGTTATAAGTAGCCAGACCTCAGCTACAATGAGAAAAGCCTTAGAAAGTGTAGTTGCCTTAGGTGGTGGTAAATCTGCCTATATCGAGGGCTACCGAATAGGTGGTAAGACTGGTACAGCTCAAAAGGTTAAAGATGGAAGATACCTAGTAGGTAATTATATTATGTCGTTCATGGCTGTAGTCCCATCAAATGATCCAGAAGCCGTCCTATATTTAGCTATTGATAATCCGAAGAAAACAGCTCTTTTATCTAGTTATACAACCACTCCAATTGCAAGACGTATTTTACTAGATATCATCGATGCCCTTGAAATTGAAAAGCAACCCGGTGGCTTAGCCAAAGATTTAGAGTGGACAGATAAAGTTACTTATGAAGTTCCAAATGTTAAAGGTAAAACTGTCAAAGAAGCTAAAAGCATGTTACCGCAATTTACCATTGAATACTCTGGAACCGGTGATAAAGTAGTGGACCAAACTCCATCTCCTGGTGAACGTTTGGAAGAAAAAGGCATCATTAGATTACTCTTAAAATAATTAGTTCATTACCCTAAAAAAACTTAGTGCGAAAATGAAGACTTTATGGTAAACTTAAATAAGGTGATACTAATGAACGAAACACTTGATAAAAAAAGCGGCAAGAAAAATCCTAAACGAAGACTTCAAATTTCTAAAAAGTTTAAAGAAGATTTAGAGTTGTACCCACAAGAATCTCACAAAGAAGAATTACATGAATTAGAAAAAAAGGTAGGTCTTATCCAAAAAATAACCTTTATTAAAGTCCTTCCCATTGTTTTACTAGGTCAAATATATCAAACTTTAATAGAAGATAATGAACAAAAACAACAAATTGCCCTACAAGAAGTAATTAACCAAATAGAAAGAGAAAATACCTTCTCTGATCAAGAAAAAAAAGAGATAATAACAGCTTTATCAAATTATAATTTATTTTCTTTATCTGATGAATTATTAGGAAAACTGGGTATTCAACGTGAGGGATATAAACGTGTTTCTAAAATCGATTTAACAGATTTTGATAAGCCCAAAGATCAGGCCGTCATCTCAGAAGAAACTACAAAAGCTATTCTTAAAGTCGATAATTTACAAAAAGAAGAAAAGTATTTAAAAGAAAGTTATGCTACCGCAACTTCTAAAAAAGAAAATAGTTCAGTGCCAAAAGAACAAACTGCGGAAAATAAAGAAGATAGTATTATAGATTTAGATTCATTCAATGAAAAGTTAGATAAATTAAAAAATCATACCATTGTATCTGAATATGAGCTTAGATTAAAAGATGTTCGCCAAGAACTAAGAGAATTAATATTTGAATATAACGTAATAGCATCAGAAGTAGACAAGGTTTATGATGTTAAAGAAGCCGAAGAACTTTTAGACCGCTTAACTGCAATTATTAAAAAAATTGAAGAATTAAAAGTTGCTTTAAACATACCAGATATTGCTAAATATGATAATTATTATTTGATGATGCTAGTTGAAGATTATATGGAATCTTTTGATAATCAAAATTCTGTTTCCGAAATAAAAGATTCCAGTCTATATATGATGTTATCAAGTAAACTTAATGAACTTGACACTAAAAAAGATAATCTTCAAAAGAAAATAGAAAAGAAAAAAGAATCCTTAGAATTAGATGAGACAAAGCTTGAAAATCTCAAAGAAAAATATTATAACTTTGATCAAGTAAATCGCGCTATCTTGGAATTCCAAGTTACCCAAGATAAGGCTTTAGATGACATAAATAAAAAGATGGCTCAAGCTACTACCATCAAAGAACGTGTCAATGTTCAAGTAAAAGGAATGACTCGTCAAAGTCGTAGGTTGATGCAACTTTTAACAGCATCCATGTTTTTGCCAGGAGCAAGATCTGCCAAAAGTATGGCTACCATGACGGCACTTTCTCTCTATTTCATGAAAAATGCTATACACCATCGTACTATAACAAAGCGTTATAAAGTAGTAAAAACTACTGATTACAGTAAAGAAATTGAAAAAAGTCTTTCAGAACTTGATGACATTAGTGGTTTACTAAAGAAAACATCACGTCAACTTGACTTAACAATTAAAGATATAGAGCATGAATTTGCAGAATATTTAAATGAAATACCAGAGTGTAAAGAACTATTATCTAATCTCGAACAAGTTAGAGAACAATTAAAGGAAAAAGAATATGAAATAAAAAGAATAAAGGATGCTCAAGAAAAGAATTTAGAAAAAAATAATGCCAAAGTTAAAAAACTAAATTATGAAGAGGCAGTGTAAACTTTTGTCTAAAATTCTATAATTATTCATAATAATTTTCTATTTGTGATATAATGTTTCAAGGAAATGGAGTGAAAACTTATGCTATTGTTAACCAAAGCTGTCTTTGCAATTATGATTGGTTTTTTATCATCAGTAATTCTTGGCTTATTTTTAATACCAACATTAAAGAAAATGCATGTCGGTCAAAAAATTAGTATATTTGTAGGAGAGGCCCATCGTAAAAAGGAGGGTACACCTACCTTTGGTGGTCTAATATTTATAATACCTACTATAGCAGCCACTATTTATCTTCTTTTAAGTGATAGAATACCTTATACTTCAAATTTAGGAATAGTTTTATTAGTCTTTTTAGGTTATGCTTGTATTGGATTCTTAGATGATTTCCTATCACAAAGAAAAGGTAATAATGAAGGTCTAACGGCCTATCAAAAGTTATTTATGCAAGTTTTAATAGCGATAGGTTTTTTCTATATATATATGAAAAATGGTGGCCAAACGGCTTTTGTTGTTGGAACACTAGGAATCGATATTGAATTAGGCTGGTTATATGGACTATTAATATTATTGGTCTTAGTCGGAGCTTCCAATGCCGTAAATCTTACCGATGGTCTAGATGGTTTAGCCGGAGGACTTTCTGCCATTGCTTTCATTGCTTTTAGTTTAATCTCCTTAATGGTAGGTTTTGAAGATATTGGAATATTTAGTTTAATATTAGTCGGAGCATTAATGGGCTTCTTAACTTATAATACCCATCCGGCTAAAGTGTTTATGGGAGACACTGGTTCTCTTGCTCTAGGTGCCGCTATGGGAGCAATTGCTATTCTAACGCATAGGGAATTAACACTTTTAGTAGTTGCTGGAATCTTTGTAATTGAAACACTAAGTGTAATTCTCCAAACTTTCTGGGTTCAAGTTTTTCATAAAAAATTATTTTTAATGACACCAGTTCATCATCATTTTGAAAAACTAGGTTGGCAAGAGCAAGATATTGTAAAACTATTCTGGGTCGCAGGATTAATACTTGCCATGGCCGGAATAATATTTGGTGTTTGGTTATAAAAAAGTTTACATCAAGTCTTAAGGACGATGTAAACTTTTTTTATTATGATAAAATTAATCCATGCAAAGTAAACTATTACAAGAAAACTTTTAAACATTTAACTTAAATAATCAAAAAATAGATTTATTTTTTAGATCCAAATGATGTAGTAGTATAAGCGGCATAGTCTCTATCTTCATAAAGAACATTCAACCCCTTAAATAACCCATCTGATAAATCTGAATTAGGTGTAATAATTTCTTTGATATGACCACCAGCTTCAACAGGAATAAATCCAATAACATATTTAGGATCTAAGATAAAATTTCCTGCCTCTGCATCAACAAAGAATAAATTCTCTGACAAATCCTCATCAGGAATTCTTATTAAAATAGCCCCAAGAGAACCCTTATGTGCATCAGCATTTATTATTTCCTTTATAATTGTTTTATTATCAGGATAATAACTAACATTATTAAATAACCTTATTGGAGTATTGGTAGTATTTTCATTTAACGTACCAATGATAAGACCATAGGTAAGAATACTTTCAATATCTTCTAGGCTTGCATTACCTGTACGATGTATTCCAACTAGTACATTATCTTCACTTGTAAGCCCCTGAAGAAACTCCATCATTTCATCAGAAATAACATCATCACAACGTTCACTATATAATGTTTCGAAACTAGTAAAAGGAAAACCTAGTTTTTTTAATTTTTCATACCTAGCATGAAGTATAGATGTTTGCTTTTCTGCATCATCTATACTTTGATCTTTACCAGTATCTTTATCACTTAAATTTCTTTTAAACAAATTCATTAACGTCACCTAAAATAATTTTAATATATGTAAGATAATTTGTAAATAGAGGGATATAAGTAATAATGGATAGGTTCTTTTTCATGGTCAATAAAATATACTTATACTAGGTGATGCTATGAATAAAAAGATAGATAAAGTGCTTTTATTGGCAGTTATTATACTCGCATCCTTTGGACTTATAATGATTTATTCAGCTTCAAGCATTTGGGCAGATTATAAGTTTAACGATAGTTTTCATTACGTCAAATACCAAGGTATATTCTTTATTATCTCTATAATTGTAATGCTAATAATATCAAAAATAGATTATGAAATATATTATAAGAAGGCATCCCAAATTATTATAGCCTGTTTAATTTTATTAATACTAGTTTTAATACCAGGAATAGGTAGTATTAGAAATGGTAGTAGATCTTGGTTTGGAATTGGTTCATTCGGTATTCAACCCAGTGAATTCGCAAAACTTGGATTAATCATTTTTACTTCAAAATATTTATCTAATAGCGGCAATGAAATAAAAGATTTTAAAAAAGGAGTGCTTCCTATTCTAGGAATAACATTACTATTCTTTGGGTTGATAATGCTTCAACCCGACTTAGGTACAGGTACTATTTTAGTCATGGCCATCATATCACTATTATTTATAGCCGGAGTCAATTTAAAGTTTTTCTTTTTAGGTGGGGCAATAGGCGTAATAGGTGTAATAATATTAATAATAATTGCTCCTTATCGAATGGACAGAATAACTTCTTTTATCAATCCTTGGAAAGATCCTTTAGGTACTGGATTTCAAATTATCCAAAGTCTTTATGCGATTGGCCCAGGAGGACTTTTAGGCACAGGATATTTAAATTCTATTCAAAAACACTTTTACTTGCCCGAACCTCAAACAGACTTTATCTTTTCAATTATCTCCGAAGAATTCGGAGTAGCAGGAGCCTTCATTGTTGTTGGACTATTCGCAATTATTCTAATTAGAGGCATAAAAATATCTACCCACACCAAAGATTCCTTCTCAAAATATTTATCATTTGGAATTCTCTTTCAAATGATGTTTCAAACGCTTCTAAATCTAATGGTTGTAATAGGTTTGATTCCAGTAACTGGAGTAACATTACCATTTTTAAGTTATGGAGGAAGTAGTTTATTAGTCAGTATGGCAAGTATTGGAATTATTCTAAATATTTCTAGAAGCAGCAGTTGAATACAGAACGAACATTTGCCATAATTGCTTTAGGAAGTTTGGTACATGAATAAATTGTTAAAAAGAGAAGATATAAAAATTGAAAACTTAATATACAAAATTAGAGGAAAACAAGTAATGCTTGATAGCAATTTAGCCAGACTTTATCAAGTAGAAACCAAAAGAATTAATGAAGCAGTTAAAAACAATTCAGAAAACTTTCCGGAAAGATTTAGTTTTAAACTAAACGACGATGAATTAAATTATTTGTGGTCGTAGAATGCGACCGCAAATATTAGTGCTAAAAGTAGAGTTAATCCAACTGCGTTTACTGAACAAGGAGTATATATGCTTTCTGCTATGTTTACATTACTATAAATTTGTTTACTTGTGTAGCAAACATATTATTCTTATGTTATAATATAATTAAATTAAATCTTGGGGGAATATTAGTATGAAAAGAAAATTATTAACTTTAGAACAAAATCTTTGTAGTGCTAAAGTATTTTTAAATGTATTTGGTTTAACTTTGGAATCAAGAGAAAATATAGATGAACATTCAGAATTGAATATCCTAAATAAAGAAAATGAACCAGTCGGCAAATTATTTTTTAAAGAAGGTAAGGCGTGTATTAAAGCAAATACTACCGAAGGAAAACTAAAAGCCAAGTATGATATGGCAGAATGTATGGGCTTCATTGATGCTGAATGTAATAACGCAAAACATCTAGAATGGGCGAGTAATATTGATTTTAAACTAACAAATGAAAGAAAAAAAATATTAGATGGTATTCTACAAATACAGTGTTTAGCTGACTCTGATTTTGGTATGAAATGTCAATGCCATGCGAAATTAGGAATGGAAAAGCCAAGAGAAAGTAATGAAACGATAACACTTATGAGAGATGGCAGTATCTTTAGTTATGAAAAATATCAAGTAAATACCCGTGAATTAATTGGAATATTTCCACCGAATCTCGTCGATAGTTTTATAGTTCATCGAATTGACAACAATCCGGGAGATAGCGGTTATAGTGCCACAACATATTATGGTGTACAACAAACTAAAGATCCCAATAAAATCCAAACCATAACTTTTCAAAAAGAAAATTATAGATGTGTAAGTAATAATAGGGATACTTATTTTTTAAACGTGGACAAGAGAGCGGGTACTATTCAAATCGGTGACTTAATGCAAGAAATAGATCCAAGTTATACGGATACAATGGAAAGAATCAGCAAAGATTATATCATTAATGGTGTTCCACTTCTAGATAATCTAATTAGTATCTCAACAAGCAGTTATACAGATGATGAAGTAAGGGCTTTGTTTGGACGAGATAGAATAAATGTTGAATTTCAAGATGGTTCAGAGGATGTTACTGAAGCTGCCTTTGGTATAGGCGGAAATGGCACCATAGAAAAATCATCTCCAGTTTCAAATGTAAAAGTATTTGAGAAAAAAGCTAATCAATAGCTTTTTTTTATGTTATACTTTAATTAAAGTAAAGGTGATAAAGATGAATAAAATTTTAATAAAAAATATTAATCTTATTTCTATGGATGATAAAAGAGGACAAATAGAAAAAAATATAGATGTCTTAATAGAAGGGGATAAGATTGTGGATATCGCTAACAATATTGATAGTGATGCTTTTATAATTGATGGTACAGATAAATTTGTTTTACCAGGCTTAATAAATGCTCATGCCCACATTCCTATGAGCGTATTTAAGGAAACAGTTGACGGTTACCCCCTAAAAACTTGGTTGGAAGAGAGCATTTGGCCTAAAGAAGCTAAACTTACAGAAGATGACATTTATTATGCCAGCTTATTATCTTTTGTCGAAATGATTAAAACCGGAACTACGACAGTAAATGATCATTATTTTTTTCAGGATGAAATAATTAAAGCATCTAAAGAGATAGGCATCCATCTTATTGAAACGAGAGTTGTCATGGATAGTGATGGTCAAGGTGCTAATCGTTATCAAGAATTAATAAATTTTTTAAATAAATATCAACCAAGTAATCAGTTAGATTTATCTATTGGTATTCATGGCCTTTATACAAATAGCGAAGAATATGTACAAAAAGTATGCACTTTAGCTAGAGAAAAAAAGCTTTTAGTTCATATGCATTTTTGTGAAGATAAAAATGAGGTTCAAACTATCAAAGATACCTATAAAGTTGAACACCCTTCAGAAGTCCTAAAAAAATATTTTAAAGACTTAAAATGTGTCTTAGCTCATGGTGTTAAATTAGATGAGGAAGATATTCAAAACATTAAGAGTATGAATATAGGAATTGCTCATTGCCCAGTAACTAATTTAAAATTAGGAAGTGGCATTGCTGATATAGCTAAATTAAAAGAAAATAACATTCCTATTGCCTTAGGAACTGATGGACCTGGTAGTGGTAGTAATTTTGATATGTTCGAAGTTATGAAATTTGCCGCTTTATTGCAAAAAGGTATTCATGAAGAACCACTTCTAATGCCAGCGTATGAGGTCTTAAAAATGGCAACTATAGATGGCGCTAAAGTTTTAGGCCTAGACACCAAAATAGGAAGCGTAGAAGTTGGTAAACAAGCCAATCTTATTATATTGTCATTAAACAATATAAAAACACAGCCTATTAATGACGTTATAGCTGATATTGTTTATAATGCCAATCAAAATAATGTTGAATATGTTATGATTAATGGAAATTTAGTTTTAAAAAATAATAAATTATGTAACATTGATGAGAAAGCTATTATAGAAAAATGCGCTTCAATTACAAAACGTATTTTCAATTAATATAAACTTTATAAAAATATAACAATAACGAGATTAGTGATATAAGTTATATTTTAGGGTAAGAAATAAGAAAGATTTATAATGATTTGTTAGAAAAGGTTTAATATATCGGAGTTATTATGATACAATAATTATAAGAATAGAAAAACTTAAAGGTGGTAGTAAAATGAACGAACAACAAACAAATCAAACATGCCCTAAATGCAATGCAAATATTAAAAGCAATTCAAAGTTTTGCCCAAATTGTGGAACTAATTTAGAAGAACAGACTCCCCAAATAACAACAAGACAATGCCCTAATTGTAAGACGGAAATACCAGTGCAAAACAAATTTTGTTCAAAATGTGGACAGAATCTAGATGTAATTGAAACGATTGATAATAATCTACAAGTTAATGGACTAGATGAATCAAAATTTATGTATTTTAATTTGTCAGAGGAACAAATATTAACAACCATGATTGAAAATGAACTAAAGGCCAATAATGAAACGAATAAATTTTCAACTCCGGCCCTAGAAAAAAAGAAAAATATCTTTACAATAGCGTACGGAATAATTATGTTTATCTGCTTATGCTTATATTACTTTCATACTGCTAGAGGAATTATCTATACAATTATGGCCTTATCAACAATTATATATTTTTGCCTCGTAAAAAACTATAATATTGCAAAGTTTATTAAAAAAGAGGTAAAGGCTAGACCAGATGAAAAAATAAGTTATATAGTTGCGAGTATAGTATCTGGAAAAATTAATAATTCTTTTCAAAAAACAATGAGAATTATTGGCTTAGCTTTAGTTTTCGTTTTACCAATCTTTATTTTCTTTGAACCACACATAATTTATGAAAGACAAGCCGATGATTATGTTATTAGATTTTATACTTTAGGTTCAATCAAGAATGATAAAATTTTAGAAATATCAAGTACCTATAAAGGAAGAAATGTTGTAGGAATTCGTGGGGATGTATTTTCAAATGTTAATACCATAGAAGAAGTAATTTTACCAGATACAATTGTCGAAATAAGAGGAGAAGCTTTTATGAATGCCAAAAGGCTTAAAAGAATAAATCTTCCCCCAAAGATAACTGAAGTAAAAGGTAGTACATTTGAGGGATGCAGCCAACTAGAGGAAATTGATATACCAGAAGGAGTCACAAGAATAGGAGGGTCAGCCTTTAGAGATTGTTATTCACTAAAAACAGCAACTATTCCCGCAACTGTCCGGGAAATAAGAAGTTCGGCTTTTAGAAATACCGCTTTAACAAAAGTTTGTTATTCAAGTTCAGCTTATGTAGATTCTCGTGCCTTTAAAGATGTATATGGTCTAAGGCGTTACTATCATGAAAACAATTGTGAAGGAGAATATAGTAACTATTATGAATAATTATAAATTTATCCATCTTCTATATGTCCCAACTATGGCTTGTAATATGGCTTGTAAATATTGTTACTTAGAAGACAATACAAAAGATGAGTGGAATAAATATAAACCCCTTGATACTTTGGAATATGCCATAAATAAATTTCACAGTAGTAATGTAATACCTTTTAATATTTCTCTTCATGGTGGAGAAGTAACCACCTTAAGTAAAAATGACTTTCATGATTTAATAAAATATATTTATGATTATTATCATACCAATAAAAAATTAATTGAATCTCATGGATTTAAAGTAGGAAATCCCCATATTAAAACAAATCTTTATAATATTGAAAAACATCTTGATACTATGAAAGAATACCAGGTTTCTATCAGTGGTAGCTTAGACTTGCCATTAAAGATGCATGACGAATATCGACTTACTAAAAATAATCAAAAAACTTTTTCAAAAATTTTAGATAACATAAAATTATTAGAAAACATTCATAATAAAAAGAAAGTGTCCGCTACTATTTTTAAAGAACATTTTGATTTAGACCAAATTACTAAAGACATAAAATTTCTTCATAAAAACACCTGCTTAGATATGAATGATTTTAACTTTATGATCGGTTTTGACTATAATTCAAACGGACTACTACATCACTTAGAAGAAAAAGAACAAGTAGCCTTATATAAAAGAATGCATCAAGAATTTGATAACACCGAACTAGATGAGGGAGTAAATGGTCCTTGGTTTAATGAATTTGGACCAGATTATTGTACTAATTGTACTAACTGCGGTGAAAAATTCTTTTTATTAGAGAAAAACGGCGATATTTATTCTTGTGTAAGGGGCCAAAAAAATAAAGACTTTTACTATGGTAATATCTATAAAGATGAAGTATCACAAATCCTAGAAAATGCCAAAACCAAGATGTTTTTAAACCATAATAGAGTAGGTTTCAATGAAGAATGTGCTACCTGCAAATATCTATATCTATGTAAGACTGGCTGTCCCTTCGTAAAAAATGCATATAAGGAAAATAAATCATACACTTGTCTTCTTCAACAAGAATTATATAAAGATAGAGCTTACGAAGAAGATAATCATCAAGAAGAAACAGTTTATGATTATGTCAAAAATCTTCATCCCGATCTAATGATGAAGTATTATCCAACAAACAGAAATACTGAACTAAAATCATTACAAACATTAATAGAAGAAGACAAAAAGTTAACTTATATTTATGATCCTGATAGCTTTATTTTATCTATTAATAAAAAAGAATATCCTCTTGAATCACAAATTTTAAAAAATAAACGTGAAATAGTTTATATAACCGAAGAAAGTCAAGTAAACATCTACATAAAAAACAATCTATTAGATGAAGAAGCCGATTATCCAAACAATAATTCTTTATATATCATTTTACTAAGTGGTCATATGATCCAATATGGAGATGAAAAACGTACTAAGCAAGAACATATTGCCACTCATCAAGTCTATAAAGGCGTATTAGAAAAAAACGCCACTGATAAAGTTGGTTATTTTAAATTAGACATTACAAACTTTATTAAAGAATATAGCAAGTACTTAGATAAGGATAATCCCAATAATATCTTTTTTACTACAAGTGCTTTAAGAGATTATCACTATCTAAAACAAAAAAACAATGCTTACTATCATATAGCAGCAATAAATTTACCATTTCAAAATATAGAATTTTATTATATAGGAGGCAAATAATATGTTAAAAAGAAATCCCGAAACATATAACGAAGTAGTACATTATCATAAGATGATGGAACTAGCTAAAAATTACACTATTACCGAAGAAATGTTAGATGAAATAAGCGATTTTATTCAAGAAGATACCAAAAATTCTGTTGAATGTAATACTAATCAAATAATATTAAAAAAAGCTAAGCAATCTTATAAAGTTTTTAATACCATGAAAAAGAATAGTAGTATTGATGGTTTAATATTAACTCCATCACAAATAACATTAATACCTCATTATGATCCATCCTCATCAGGTGGTTATAGCGGTGGTTCTTCATCAAATAATAATAACAACAATAATAACAATAACAACAATAATAACTAGGTGAATTATGATAACAGAATCAAAGCATGAAGAACGTTTAAAAAAATATGGTATTAATGTAAAAACAAAATATAAGACAAAAGATAAAATTTTAGAAAGAAATACAGATGGTTCATTAAACGATAATATAAGAGAAGGAATAAGAATTAGAAAAGACTATTATTATAAGGGAACAGCCATTCATAAAGAAACAATGTTTGATTCCAGAATTATTTATTCTTTTGAATTTAATAATAGTAATAAACATCAAGCCTGTCCCAACTGTGGTAAAGAGGGTAAGCTAGAAGAATTTATAAATGGCTGCCCTTACTGTGGAACACATTATAATATTGATTATGATAATAAAAACTTAGGAAGTAAATATTACTATGATTTGACTTTAAAAGAAAAGGATTATGTCTTAAAAACATTAATAATTGACGTTATTATTTCTTTTATAATCTCCTTAGTATTTATTATTCAAACAGGTAGAACCTTTACCATATTTGATATGAGTAAAGTTCTTTTAGGCACAGTTCTAATATCCGCCATTTTATTTTATCTATTTTATTATTTAGATGCCGCAATAATATTCGGTTTTGTAAAAAATAAAAAAGAAAAAATAAATCAAGCTCAAATAGATTTTTGGCAAATAATGGGAAATTATAATATCGCCAAAAATACTTTCTATAATAATCTAAATTATAATTTAAGGAATTTATATTACGGTGATAAATATGAAGACATTATTGACTATGATATAATTGATTATAATAATTTAACAGAAAAATTAAAAGATGACACTATATATATCACAGTTAACTTAGATATAAGAATAGTAAGATTTAGAAATAATAAAATAACCTCAAAGTTAGAGAATAAGACTTACGTCTTCAAACGAGCAAAACTAGACAAAGTATTAGATCAGGGTA
>CAZTRE010000026.1:0-15192 GCA_964616405.1 uncultured Mycoplasma sp.
CACTCATCTGTATTTAATTTTTCATCTAAATAATAAATTAATACATCCAAACTAATAATTTCTTCTTCCTTTGTCTTATTATTTTTAATATGTACTTCATTGTTATCTAAGTCTTCACTATTTAAAATTGCAATATATTTAGCATTTAATCGATCGGCTTGTTTAAATTGAGCCTTCATGCCTCTACCAGCATAATCCGTATCTACAATAAATCCTGCCATTCTTAACTCTTGAGCTAAATAAGCTGCATATTTTTTTTCCTCTTCGTTAACATACATAATAAATAAATCAACATCATCCACAATTGGCATTTTCACTTTTTCAAGCTCCAAAGCCATTACTATTCTACCTATACCTGATGCAAATCCTACACAAGCTGTCTTCGGACCACCTAACTGTTCGCAAAGACCATTGTAACGGCCACCAGCGCCAATAACATTATTAGAACCAAAACCTTCGACCTTTGCCTCAATTTCAAATACTGTATGATTATAATAATCCAAACCTCTAACAATACTAGGATTTATTACATATTCAACTTGCATTATATCAAGGTATTCCTGAACCTTCTCAAAACGATCACGGCTTGCCTCATTTAAATAATCAAGTGTCTTAGGGGCATTCTTTAAAATCTCGTTTTCCGCATCTACTTTACAATCTAATATTCTAAGTGGATTCTTTTCAAGTCTAACCTGACAGTCTTCACAGAAATCCTTAATATGTGGTTTAAAATATTCTACCAATGCTTCACGATAAGCAAGTCTTGACTCATTATCACCTAATGAGTTAATATTAACTTTAATTTCTTTTAAACCTAACATCTTATAAATATTAACCGCAAGTGAAATAACCTCTGCATCAGTTAGCGGATCATCGCTACCCAAAACCTCAACACCAAATTGTGTAAGTTCTCTATCTCTTCCAGATTGAGGTCTTTCATATCTATACATTGTTCCATTATAGTAAACCTTTACTGGTTGATTAGGATCACCATACATCTTATTTTCAATGTAGCTTCTAACAACACCAGCAGTTCCTTCTGGACGTAATGTAATGTTTCTTCCTCCGCGATCAACAAAATCATAAGTTTCTTTGGAAACTATATCAGTGCTTTCCCCAATACCCCTATGAAATAGTTCAGTAGCTTCAAATATCGGTGTTCTCATATATGTATAATTATATTTTTCCATGGCCGCATCAATTATACTTTCAACATACTTCCAAACTTTAGCTTCTCTTCCATAAATATCATTACATCCTTTTTGTTTTTGTATCATAACATACCCTCCTCTTACTTAAAAATAAAAAGTAGCACCAACCCAAAGGACGAACTTAATCGTGGTGCCACCTTATTTTATACTCTTATAACTTATAACGTAGTAACCCGCTTCTTATTTTTTTGGATGTCTTCATTTTCTTATTTTTAAATGTTTTCACCAACCACATTTTCTCTATAAAAAATAACTAAAACTACTCTTTCCAAAGAAGTCATCTTTATTATATATTAAAACTTAGAAAAACTCAATTACTTTTTAAGCTATTTCAAATGCTTTTCTATAAACATATCTTGATTATACATTACCAAATTTAAAAGTAGATGCTTTCTTAATCAAAAACTCACTTTTCTAATAATATTGTTGTTGGACCCATATTACTAAGTGAAACTTCCATTTCTGCACCAAACACACCAGCTTCTACTTTTACCCCTAAATTTCTTAATTCTTCATTAAAAGCTTCATATAACGGCATTGCTTCATCATTCTTTAACGCCGCTATATAGCTTGGTCTATTACCCTTATGCGCATCTGCATACAAAGTAAATTGAGAGATTGATAAAATATCTCCTCCAAAATCTAATAAACTCTTATTCATCACATCATCCTCATCAGGAAATATTCTAAGATTTACACACTTTTTCGCTAAGAATTTAACTTTTTCTAAATCATCCCCTAAAGTAAAACCCACTAATAGTACTAAACCACTATCAATAGATCCTACCGTTTTGCCATCTATTTCTACACTGGCTTTACCACTTCTTTGTACTAAAACTCTCATCGCATCGCCCTCTCTACCTTATCAACATAATCTTTTTTCTTAAGTCCTAAAATAACTTTATTTAATTGTTCAATTCCAGTAACATAACAATTTATTTCATAAGTAAGCTTATCTACCTTATTAATTGTATTCATACTATCTACATTTACATTTAACATTGAAATAGTTTGCATTAAATCTAACATATGATTTTCAATTGAACTTGTATAAATAATTAATGATGTCATATATCTCTTATTACTATTATCATTCCATTTAACTTCTAATGTTCTATCCTCTAACATTGATAAGTTATGACAATGTAATCTATGAACACTAATTCCATTTCCCTTCGTAATATATCCAACAATTGGATCCCCATATACCGGATTACAACAATTAGCTAAATTGACTTTAACTTTATCAATTCCACTAACAATAATATCGGCGTCAATACTCTTAGCTGGTACTTTAACAACTTTCGGTACTGCCACTTCATCATTTTTATAAATTAAATTAATAACAGCATTAACAGGAGCTTTACCATTACCAATAGATAAATAAAGATCATCTAAATCTCCTAATTTCCATTCTCCACAAATTTTCTTAATATTTTCATCATTCAAAAACTCAGTAATACCATATTTTCTCTTACGTAATTCCTTTTCAAGAATATACGTTCCCCGTTCAATATATACATCACGCTCATTTTTAGTAAAGAAACTTTTAATTTTATTTTTTGTCTTAGTAGCTTTTGCAATATTTAACCATTCTTTAGAAGGTGTTGAATTCTTATTTGTATTAATTTTAACAATATCATTATCTTTTAATTCATAATTTAGTGGCACAATATTATTATTTACAATTGCCCCAATCATTGTTTCTCCAACTCTCGTATGAATAGCATAGGCAAAGTCAATTGGTGTTGCGCCACGTGGAAGTTCAATAACATCACCCTTAGGAGTAAAAACATAAATATTATTATTTAAGACTTCATCTTTAACACTATTAACAAATTCTTCATTACTCATATTTTCTTGTGATAAATCTATAATTGATTTGAAAAATTGTAGTTTTTGTTCAGTCGCAGATTGTATATTTGCGGCACTATTGGAACCACCTTTTTCTTTATACGCCCAATGTGACGCAATACCATTTTCAGCTACTTCGTCCATCTCATAAGTTCTAATTTGAATTTCAAATAAATATCCATCAATTCCAAATACTGTCGTATGTAAAGATTGATACATATTTGGTTTTGGCATTGCGATATAGTCCTTAAATCTTCTTGGCAATGGTCTAAACTTTGAATGAATAATACCTAATGCCAAATAACATTCTTGTTCTGTATTAACCAAAATTCTAAGTCCCAACAAATCATAAATATCGCTAAACTTTTTACCTTTATCTAATTTATTATAAATACTATAAATGCTCTTTGATCTTCCTTTAATTTCATGTGGAATATGATGTTCAGTTAACAATTCAGATACATCAGTAAGCATTTCATAAATAGTCTTATCTCTTTCAAGCTTTGTTGTATTTAATTTTTCTGCTATATCATAAAACACATCTGGTTTCAAATATTTAAGTGCTAAATCTTCCAATTCACTTTTTATTTTATGAATACCCAAATGATGAGCGATAGGAGCCAATATATCTAAAGCTTCATAGGCTTTTACTTTTTGTTTTTCTTCCGGCGTTGCCCACAGCGTTCTCATATTATGAAGACGATCAGCCAGTTTTATAATAATAACCCTAACATCTTCGCTCATCCCAACAATAATTTTTTTATAATAATCTATCAAATATTCGTTTTCCGTTGAAAAGTTAATTTTACTAAGCTTTGTAACTCCTTGAACCAACTTCGTAATATTCTTACCAAATTGTTGTTCCATCTCCTCGGAAGTACAATCACAATCCTCTAATACATCATGCATAAAACCAGCACTTAAAGTCTCATAATCCGCATAAACTGTTGTTAAAATCTGAACTACATTAAGAGGATGGGTTATATATGGTTCACCACTTTTTCTAAATTGTCCATCATGCTTAGTAAGCGCAAAAAGGTAAGCCTGTTGGATTACCTTTATCTTTTTTTCATCATCTATATAAGCCTTTATACTTTCTAATACTTCGTCAAAAGAAATATTATCTTTTTGCCTCGACACAGGAATCATCTCCTCTCGCTAACAGTTAACCCCTTTTACTTTCTTTTCTTCAAATTCATCAGTATAAACTTTTTTTGGTTTTACACTTTTTCCAATATTTTTCTTTTCAAAATACATAAATACAGCCATTGAAATAAATATTGATGAGTATGTACCAACAACTAATCCTATTAACATAGCTGCATTAAAAGTAAATATTTCTTTTGAGCCTAAAATCATTAAGGCAACTACTGGAATAAGTGTCGTAATTGACGTAAATAATGTTCTTGAGAAAGTTTCTTGAACACTTCTATTACAAACTTCTTCTAATATCTCTTTATTAAGTTTCTTTTTCTCAACTTTTTTCAAGTTTTCACGAACCCTATCAAAAGATACAATTGTATCATTAATAGAATATCCAATTATAGCAAGTACTGCTGCAATAAACATTGTATCAACTTCTAATCTAAATAACGCAAATAATGCAAACATAATTGCCACGTCATGTAATAAAGCTACTACACCTCCAATTGCATAACTAAACTTAAATCTAATTGATACATATACAATAATTCCAAGTAAAGCTATCGCCACTGATAAAATTGCATTTTTAACTAACTCTTTTTTTACAACATTAGAAACTACTCCAATATTTACTTTCGCATCATATTTATCTTCAAAGAAAGCATTAACTGTTTTAACTTCTTCTCCATTAAATGCTTTATCTACTCTAACTATTACATCTTCATCTTCATAAGTAATATCGCTTGATTTAATATCTAATTTTGCTAAATCAGCTTTAATGTTTTCCTCAGCTATCTTTTCTTCAGTTGAAATAGTAATATCGCTACCGGCCTTAAAATCAATTCCAAGATTTAATCCTTTTACTCCAATCATTATACATCCAATTAATATAACAATTACTGATAAAAGAGCATACCCTACTCGATGCTTTAAGAAATTGACATTCTTAAATGGTACCATTTTGACTTCTTCATTTTTATTTACATCTGGAATATTTTTCTTCTTAACATTAATAAATAAATTAACTTTATCATTAAAATAACCCGTCTTAACAAAAATATTAACCAACCATCTTGTTAAGAAAACCATTGTTACCATTGTTACTAATACTGTAATTATATTCATAGTTGCAAATCCTTTAATGCTAGACTCACCAAATATAAACATAATAATTCCAACTAATAATGTTGTAACATTTCCGTCAACAATTGCTGAAAAACTTGATTTAGTTCCTTCACGAACCGCTAGTGGTAAACTCTTTCCTTTATGCAATTCTTCTTTAATACGAGAAAAAGTAATAACATTAGAATCTACTGCCATACCAATTCCTAGTACTAATGCCGCAATTCCAGGAAGTGTTAAAACTCCACCTACTAACCAAAATACTAAGAACACTAGGAATGTATATAATAGCATTGAACATGATGCAATAAATCCAGAAAAATGATATATAACAATTAAAATCGTTATAATTGCTACTACCCCAATAATTCCAGCAATAAGTGTTTTTTCTAATGTTTGATCACCAAATGATGCCCCAACTGTTCTACTTGAAACTTCACTTAATTTGCTTGGTAATGAGCCGCTATTAATTAAATCCACCAAGTTTTCTACTTCATCTTGTGTAAAATCACCTTGAATAATAACGTCGCTTGCAAATCCTTGTGATACGGTTGCGGCGCTTAAACAATTAGAACCATTCGTTCCACACATTTTACCATCATCATTAAAACTATCTGTCATTTGATTATAATCTAACCAAATAACAATCATATTTTCGCCACTTTCACGTTGACTAACTTCTTTAGTTACATTATAAAACGTATCCTTGTCCTTAACAGTTAAAGCAACTGCCGGATTTCCCGATTCATCGTGACCAACTTTAGCCTTCCCTGCTTCTAATACATCACTTGTCATTAACAAATTATCATTGACATCTCTAAATGTAAGTGATGCAACAGTTGATAATTGACTACGAGCTTCTTCTGGATTACTAACTCCTGCTAATTTCACTCTAATTCTATCATTTCCTTCAAGAATTATTTCTGGTTCACTAACCCCTAAACTATCAATTCTCTTACTTAATGTTTTATAAGTTGCTGTCATCTTATCACCAGTCATCTTAGATCCATCAATTGACTCTACCTTATATAAAACTTCAAATCCTCCCTGTAAATCTAAACCAAACTTTAAATTTTTAAATAATGGAATAAATAAAAAACATATTCCTACTATTACTAGGGTTAAAAATACAGATGTGCCTACAACTTTTTTCTTACTACCTTTCTTTTCCATGAATATCACCTCATAAAATTTCTATACTATTATCAAAATACTGTGCTCGTTTTGTTTTACTAAATTTATCTTTTAAAAAATTATCAATTTTCTCGTTACCTACATTTAAAATGTCATTAACTATATCATCAAGCATTAAGTTTTTTCCTTTAGACCACTTAGTCTCAATTAAAAAATTCCATATATCAATTTCTTGAATATAATTTATTCCCAACCTACGCAACTCACTAACTTTAGCTCTAAGTGCTGGGCCAACTCTTTGATATAACTCTTCCTTACTAGAAAATTCATAATCCATAAAAGATCACACACCTTTTTGAATAATCTCATTATATCAAAAATAAATCAAAAATAAAATATATATTTTCAAACAAACAAAAAAGATGATTCATTAATTAATCATCCTTCTTAGCTCTTGGAAAACTCTTATAATAAACTTCTTTTAATCTATCTGTTGTAACATGAGTATATATTTGTGTTGCTTTTATACTCTCATGTCCTAACAATTTCTGTACCGTAAGTAAATCACAACCCTCATTTAATAAATGCGTTGCAAAGCTATGTCGCAACATATGTGGTGAAATATTTTTATTTAAACTAGTCTTTTTTATAATTTGATCAAGAATATATCTTACGCCTCGTTCCGTAAGTTGTTTCCCATTTTTATTTAAGAACAAGTATTCTTCTCTACCTAAATTCAATCTAACATATCCATCATTTAGATATTCTTTTAATATTTCTTCACAATACTCACCATATGTAACTATTCTTTCTTTATTACCTTTACCAAGTATTAAAATACTTCTACTAGTTAAGTCAATATCTCCTACTTTTATATTTACTAACTCTCCTACACGTACTCCTGTTGCATATAAAAGTTCAAGTAATAATAAATCTCTTTGACCCAGTATAGTACTTCTATCAGGTACCAAGAAAAGTTCTTCTAATTCATTGTATTCAAAATATCTAGGTAATTTCTTTTCTTTTTTAGGTCCATTAATCAATGAAAATACATTATTTGAAACTATCTTTTCATTGGCTAAAAATTTATAAAAACCTCTAAGCGCACTAAGTTTTCTATCAATTGATGCGTTATTATCTTCTTTATTATCCTTCAAAAACATTAAGTAAAATCTAATATCGCTATATTCAACTTTCTTAAAATCAAGTGCCTCTGTATCTAAATAATTTAAATATTCAACTATATCATTACAATAACTTATAACTGTATATTCAGAATAATTCTTTTGATACTTTAAATAATCCAAATACTTATCTAAATACTTATTTCTTTTTTCCAAAGATTTTTGCATCTGCTACCATACTTTCTCTAGAACCATTTTCTAGGTAATCCTTAGCTCTATCTTGGCATTTTTCATACAACATACACCATTGATAAACATTTTCAATAGCCCCTGGTTTCTTTAAGAGTTTCTTCATTTTTGTCTTATCATCTTCCCACATCTCCATTAATTCACTTGCTTCATGGCACTCGCCTAATTCGCTTGCAACTTGCATATGTTTTTTATTAGAAGCATAACTGTGAATAAGATATGGCGGTATATTACCTTTCAATAAACGATTGAAATCTGCTAATTCACTCTTTGAAATAGGGCACGCAAATACATTCGCATTAAAAAACCAATATTTCCCATTATACCCAAATATATTTACTGGAACTGAATCAAAAACTCTAAATATTTCTCTCCGCATTTCATCGGTACTTATTTTTGATTTCTCATTAACTCCTTTTAAATAGTCATCCAAAGAAATTTGACCTTCGCAATAATCTTGATCAAATGTAAATAGTAAATTTGGACTTATTGCCAGTCTACCTTCAAGATTTTTATCAATATACTCTTGATTCATACTAGCGCGATCGTTCCTAGAAAAAGAACTAAACTCCGCTAATCTATTAAGGGCTTCAACCACATTTCTTACTTCACGATAACTACCAAATGAGAATAACTTATCATATTTTAATTCTTCCGGCAATTCCGAATAATATGGAACAGTAATTAGTTTTTCTGCAAAACTTTTAGAGATATTAGTTCCACCTTCTCTAATCATATCAATAAAGTCACTATTAATATAAGCGGAAGAAATAGCTTGTTCAGAAATATTCCCCATTGCCTCTTTATTTTGATTTAAGTTATCGTCTAAAGAATTTGCTGCAATTTTTCTCAACTCGTTAATCCTGTACTTATTGCTACTAGCATAAATTACTTCGTCAAATCTAATATAAGGAGTATCATTTTTACTTTTTTTACTAGCTATACAAATATCTACATCTAAATCATTAATATAACCATTTTCTAAAAGCCTCTGACTTAGTTCTAAAGCATTGTCAAAATTACTTGTCACTAAATCAATCGCTTCTAAATCATTCTCCTTGCTAAATCTCCCTAAAGCTTTACCTTCAGGCATATACCATTCATCATTAATTTTAAGTATCTCAAATTGATTATCCTTCCTGTATCGCGCTATTAAAAAATATCTACTCATAAGAATCCCCACCTTACTTTAAGTATACACTTTTTGGGGACATCAAGCAAATAAAATAATACTTTTTTCTACTTTTTTTTCACAGGAGCACCAGAATTTTTCTTTACACTTTGAAAATTACTCAATGTATCAATAAACACTCTTCCCATAAAGTATCCTTCAAAATCAGAAGTATATTCAGACATCATTCTTAAAATACCTCTAGAAGCCAATCTAGCATCCTCGATTTCCATTCCAATTAAGAATTCAAATCTCTCCTTAGGAGTTAACTCATCTCTAAAACGTTGATAAAATTCATTTGCTGCTTCCTCACTATTTATAAATCCTTTCATTTTATTTCTAACTCCTACTATAGTAGGAAATGTTTCACTATTACGTACTACTACACTAATACTACCTTCCTCATCGAAAGCATCTCTTCCTAAAGTAGTATACTCCTCAACTTTACGCATAGGAATATCTTTACAATCAAAAAACACTCTTACATCGCCACCCGGAGGACAACTAGAAATCTTCTCTTGATATTTATCCGAATTTATAATCTCCTCAACACTTTCAAAATTACGATAAGTATAATCATCTAAATCTTTTAAAATCATATTTTCTAATAAAACTCTGTCGCCTCCAGCAACATATTCTAATCTCGCGTTCATATACACTCTCCCTCTTTGCTCAACATATTATATCACTTGTTAGCTTAAAACGCAAGAAAAGAGTGCCTTACACCTCGTAAGAACACTCACTACACTTAATTTTCCCATTTTTCTCTACTAAGAGTTTGCCACACTCCGGACAATTTTCACCAGTAGGTTTATCCCATAAGGCAAACTTGCACTTAGGATAATTATTACATCCATAGAAAATTTTGCCTTTCCGTGTTGGCCTTTCTATAATTTTTCCGCCACACATCGGACAATCTATTATTTCCTTAACTTCAGCTATCTCTTTTTTTATGTATTTACACTCTGGATAGTTAGAACAAGCAGTAAATTCCCCATAACGGCCTTTACGAATTACTAATGGACTTCCACATTCTGGACATTTCTCACCTGTTTCAGTTGGTGCTTTTTTCTCCATATCACTAAAAGCATCCTTTACACGTGGTTCAAACAATTTATAAAAATCATCTAAAACTTTATTCCATACGGCTTTACCTTCAGCAATTTCATCAAGTTCTTCTTCCATATCACGAGTATATTCAACATTTATAATATCACTAAAAAACTCTTGTAATTTATCGGTAGTCTCAATACCTACCTCTGTCGGCTTAAATTTCTTCTCTACCATCTCTACATAATCACGTTCTTTTATTGTATCAATAGTTTTTGCATAAGTAGATGGTCTACCAATACCTAACTCTTCCATTTCCTTAATAAGTTTAGCTTCACTATATCTTGCAGGTGGATTAGTAAAATGTTGTTCAGCATTAACATCTTTTGTAACTAACTCGCCATTTTCATTAAATTCTGGTAAAATACGATCTTCACTAGATTCATAATCTTTATATACCTTTAAGTATCCATCAAAAATAAGTATTTGACCAGTAGTCTTAAATTTATAATCATTATTATCAAACACTACTGTTGTTTGATTTACTTTAGCATCTGCCATTAATGAGGCAAGAGCCCTTTTATAAATCAAACTATATAATTTAAATTCATCATTTGATAAATGTTCCATAACCTTAATAGGTTCTCTCAATATACTAGTCGGTCTAATAGCTTCATGGGCATCTTGAACATTATCCGTCTTTTTGCTTGACTTAACGTAACCAATATAATTTTTACCATATTGTTCCTCAATAAATTTCATTGTTGGATAAACAAATTGATCTGATAAACGAATAGAATCCGTTCTCATATAAGTAATTAATCCTACTGTTTCATCTCCTAGATCAATACCTTCATATAACTTTTGAGCAATACTCATTGTTTTCTTAGCTGAAAAACCTAACTTAGTTGATGCTTCTTGTTGTAATGTAGAAGTTGTAAAAGGCAATTTGCTTTTCTTGTTCTTTTCCTTTTTCTCAATACTATAGACTTTATAAGTATCGTCTAACTTAGCTAATACTTGATCAACATCTTCTTTGCACTTTAATTCAATATCATCATCTTTATATTTAAATAAAGTTGCTTCAAACTCTTTAAAGTCAGCAGTAATTGTCCAATATTCTTCTGGAACAAATGCCATAATTTCCCGTTCACGATCAACAATTAATTTTAAAGCAACACTCTGTACTCTCCCAGCACTTTTTGCTCCTATCTTACTTTGAAGTAATTTAGACAATCTAAAGCCAATAATGCGATCTAAAATTCTTCTTGTTTCTTGACTATGAACTAAATCGTCATTAATAACTGTTGGATTATTAATCGCTTCAATTACTTTATCCTTAGTAATTTCATTAAATAATACTCGTTTATAGTTATTATCTTTTATTCCTAAAGTATCCTTTAAATGCCAAGCAATTGCTTCTCCCTCACGGTCTGGATCGCTTGCAAGATAAACAAAATCAGATTCCTTAACATCTCTCTTCAATTCTTTAATGACACCAGATTTACCTTTAATAGGCACATAATTAGGTGTAAAACCATTTTCAATGTCAACCCCCAATCCATATTGACCTGTTGTTGATAAATCTCTAATATGTCCCTTAGAAGATACAACTTTAAAATCATTACCTAAATACTTTTCAATTGTTTTACTTTTACTAGGGCTTTCCACTATCACTAAATTTTTGGCCATATAACCACTCCCTTATTAACTTATATAAATATTAATTAAATTTGTCAACTTACATTAATATAATACTCTAATTATTTATATATTCTTCCAATTTTCAATTTTTATTTATGAGTTTCAATATAATTTTTAACTGGTCCATAACTTCTACGGTGTTCATCAATTATACCATATTCTTCTATTGCTGCAAGATGTTTTTTTGTAGGATATCCTTTATTTTTCTTAAATTCATACATTGGATACACCTCATCTAATTCATCGAGCATTTTATCTCTTGTAACTTTAGCAATCACAGATGCCGCACTAATAGTTATACTTTTTAAATCGCCTTTAATAATTGAAGTTGTTGACACATCTAATTCTAAAGGCATTGCATCAATCAATACATGCTCTATTTTACACATATTCGCACAATTATTAATAGCCTCTTTCATTGCTAACTTTGTCGCTTCATAAATATTTACTTCATCAATTTTTTTCTCATCAATTATTCCTATACCATATCCTAAAGCTTGGCTCTTAATCTCATCAAAATAAAAATTTCTTTTCTTTTCAGTAAGTTTCTTCGAATCAGTCAATCCATCCAAACTAAATTTTTCTGGTAAAACAACACAGGCAGCAACAACCGGTCCAACTAATGGCCCACGTCCAACTTCATCAACACCAGCAATAAAATTAACTCCATTCTCCCTTAATTCTCGCTCATACATATAATTATCAAATTTTTCCATATTTAACACCCTAAACATATATTAACACAAAATCTCCATGAAAACCAAAAAATAAAATTTACGTCGACAATTATACGTAAATTTTACTCAGATGTCTTTTCTATTTCCAATAGTCTTAACAAAAGTAGCCATATCATGCATTCTATCTAAGTCTATCTAAAGTTATCCCCCCAAAATAGCCATTTTTTAAATCTCTAACTATAATATTAGAAACTTTATCATAATCAGTAACTCCACCACGTCCCAAAGCACCACGTTTAGTCGCAATTACATCATATGCTTCAATTAAATCCTCATCTAATTTCTCAATTCCATATCTTTCCCTCAGCTTTTCAGGATAAAGTTCATATAATTTACGAAGTATAAAACAAGCAATATCATCAATATTTAGAATTTCTTCCTTTATAGATGATAAACTAGCCAAAATATGAGCAGCTTCTTGATCTTCTAACTTCGGCCATAAAATTCCTGGAGAATCCAATAATTCCAAATCCTTATTTATTCTAATCCAACTTAAATTCTTAGTAAATCCCGGCGTATTTCCAACTCCAGCCGCCTTCTTACCGACTAACCTATTAATCAAGGTTGACTTTCCAACATTAGGAATTCCAACTATCAATACACGTCCTGGACGAGGCTTCATTCCCTTAGCCTCACGTTTACTATTAACATCCTTCATAAGTTCATTAGTCATATCAATAATTCTTTTTACGCCAGTTATGTTATTATTCATTAAATCAACCGTAATAACTTTATAGCCCAATCCCTCATAGTACTTAATAAACCTCTCAGTCTCTACCTTATCACACAAATCATACTTTGTCATTACAAGTATCCTTGGCTTATCTTTAATTAAATCACCAATATCAACAATTTTAGAAGCAAATGGCATTCTTGCATCAATCACTTCATAAACAATATCAATTAAATTAAGCCTTTCACCAATCTCTCTCTTAGTTTTAGCCATATGACCTGGATACCAGTTTATATTTGTCGTATTTTGTCGATTTTCATTATTCATCATTACCACTTCCTTGATTATCTAAAATTTCCTTAATCATAATACCTACACCATTTTCATTGTTTGTATACTTTGTTATTTTGTTAGCTTTGGCTTTCACAATATTTGGCGCATTTTTCATTGCAATTCCACATCCAACATATTCAAGCATTGCTATATCATTATCTCCATCACCAATTGCAACGACTTTCTCTTTATCTATACCTAATTTATCAAGAACCAATTTGATAGATTCGACTTTTGTCATCCCTTTATTAACAAATTCAATTCTATTTGGCTCACTATTAGTTACTTCTACAATATCACAAATACATTTTGGTAATTTCAATTTAATATTTTCTATTCTGTCACTTGAAGCAACCCCAACTATTTTAAAAATCACATTTTCATTTGCAAACTTTTCTATATCATCAATTTTATCTCTTGTAAATCTATCATTATATGAATAATACATCCATTCAATATCATTATTATTTAAAATAAAATCATCAATATCAATAATAGTATTATCTTTGATATAAGAGGAAAATATTTGTTTTTCTTTATTATTTACTACTAATGATCCATTAAAACAAATAGTATAATTATCTTCATCAATTAAATCTAAACTAACTAAATAAGGCTTTATTCTACAAAATTGTCTTGCACTTGCAATCACTATTTTTATATCATTTTTGATATCTTTTATTATATTTTGTGTCATTTCATCAATATCCTTATTATCATCCAATAAAGTTCCATCCAAATCTAAAATAATAGCTTCAATTTTATCCATTTTTTCACCTTTTTCATATTTATCTATATAAATTTTCTAAAACTCTAGTAAGACAATCTTCTGCTGTTTTATCTGTATCAGAAAATCTTATTCTAAGTAATTTTCCATTTACCTTAAATATATAAGGATTCTTTGTCTTTATTAAAAACGTCAATATTCTTTCATTACTAGGTTTTCTTCTATCTATTTTTACATTCGTTATTTCATCCACATCTTCTAATTTTACATCATCAAAAGTTACATTTCTACGTCTTTCTAATTTTTCTATTAATTCTTATATTATATTTATTCATAAATTTACACTCCATATCAATTATACCTTAAGATACAATTAATGCTAAATGTGATTTTTTTATTATGAATGATAATTTTAATCTTTATTATTTTCTGCGGTTTCTAATAATTTTGTACTTTCAATAAATTTATCAAAATCAGATACAAATAATTCATCTTGCTTTTTCTTGAATTTATCATATTCCTTATAAGCTAATTCTTGTGCCACCTTGTGCGAAATACTTCCAGCATCATGTAATATTTCTTGACCATTAAATTGTAAAAAAGCATCTAACTTATCTACCCAATTTTTCATTGTCATCGCATTATGATTTTCAGCTTGTAATTCAGCATAATCTAAATACATAGTAACTATTCTATTTAAGTTTTTTAATTCTTTTTCTGTCAAATAATTTTTAGCAATATCAACATCATATTTATAAATTGGTCCATTTGGAGAACCTGTCCAATTCGTTAAACCCATATTATCTTTTTCTGAATCAACTCTATTATAAATAATCTCCGCAGCAGTATTACCAGTGACCGAATAATGAAGTTTGTTCTGCACAGTTTTAAAAAAAGTTTTAGTTATTTCAGAATCTTTGTCATAATCGATACTACAAGATGAATATATATCTGTTATTT
>CAZTRE010000027.1:0-14058 GCA_964616405.1 uncultured Mycoplasma sp.
ATTTATTGTAAATGTTCTTTTCTTATTTTTTTAAATCATATCTTTAACTAACTCAAAAACCTCATCATTAATGTCTTCTATCGTTCGTATTTTTCCATCTTTAACACATTCAACACGACTCCAATTATACAATTCACTTAATTCAATATATGCTTCTTCAGCCATTTTTAAATGCTCTGGTGATTTTTCATTTTCATCAAGTAAAACCCTATTTTTCTTTAATTCACAAGAATATTCATATGGCATATGTAAAAATATTGTTTTATCTGGTTTTGGTAATTTTAGTAACCAAAATTCCAATTTATCAATCCATTGATACATATTAAATCTTTCATCTTTATCTTTAATTTTACTACCTTGATGAGCTAAATTTGAAGTTGTATAACGATCAAGTAAGACATAATAATCTTTTTCTAAGTACTCTAAAACTTTCCCAATATTATACTTTCTATCAGCTGCATAATATAAACATGATACATATGGATCAACATTAGGTGCCCCTTCAGGGAAAAAGCCTTCTGAAATTTCTGGTTTACCTAAGTAAGAGCCTCCGACTATCTTTCCTGTTGGAGTATCATACATTGGAAAGGCAAACTTTATACACTTCTTACCAGCATCACATAACTTTTTTTCTAATAATTTAGATTGAGTTTCCTTTCCCGAACAATCAGTCCCTTCAATAACAATAATTTTTCCTGCCATATTATTCATCCTCTCTAATCTAATATATTTCATTATATCATTTCAATTATCATAAATAGTGTTGCAAAAGCAACAAAGTAGTTATTATTTTATCGTTAGCTATAATTAACAACCTAACATATTATCTAACTTTTTCTTATATTACTTACTACCTCAAATTTCATTAAATCAAACAACAAAAAATAAGTGCTTACTAAACACTTATATTATTATTTTCATCAAAAGAAATCAAAATTGCTTTTTGAGCAGCTAAATAATCACACATATGTACAAAATTTTGATATTTAGTCTTAGGTTTTTCTAAGATCTCTTCTCCTTTATAATCTGTTGTCCATACACCCATATGTGTCTTTATTGCATCACAAATAAATTCAATTTCTTCTACTTCAAGGCCAAGAACTTCTTCATTATCCATAATGAAATCAGCTATTAATAATGGATGATCAAATCTTGTATACTTTTCCTGAGGTATTCCTGACTTAAGGCCATCATGCAATAACAAACTCATTATCATCATATCTTTTTCTAAATTTGTATATTTATCTCCAATAGCCGGGTTATCAAGTAATGTTTTCCCAAAATAAGCAGCTGCCTTTGTATGTCTTAATAATCCACCTTCTCCTAAAGCATATGCTGGATGATATTTACCAGTCGATGAGGCCGGAACAAAAAAGAAATAATCAGGCAATAACTTAATCATTTCTAGACAAGCCTTTCTAATTCTTTCATCTTTTATATATTCTAACTCTTTTTTAAATACTTCTTCCCTATTCATTTCTAACTCCTTCTAGTAACCTAATAATAATATCATTACTAATATACCACTTTTCTTCAGGAATATAAAGATATCCGTTTATTACTTTAACTAAACCCTTAGTAAGCAATTCATCATATACAAGATAAATACCATATTTTTTAGATAATTCTGTAAGATTAATACCTTCCCTTTTTCTTAAGTTAAGCATAATTTCATAATATATAAAGTCATCTTTTTCTAAAATCTCTTCTTCACTAATATAATTACCATTTAAATATTTATTAATAGATCTAGTATTACTAACTCTCTTATTTCCTATAAAACTGCTAGCACCAAGTCCAAATCCATAATATTCTTTATTATTCCAATAAACTAAATTATGTCTAGACTGATACCCCTCTTTAGCGTAATTACTTATCTCGTAATGAGAAAAGCCATTATCTCTCATCCACTTACAAATAAATCCATACATTTCAAAATCTTCATCTTCTGTTATATTTTCTACATTATTAAGAAAAAGTTTAGTATGTTCTTCTATCATAAGTGAATAACATGATATATGTTCAATATTTAAGGTCTTAATAAATTCTAAATCTTTTTTTACATCATCTGTACTTTCTCCCGGTAAAGCATACATTAAATCAACATTTATATTATCAAAACCAATTTTTCTAGCCAGCTCAATAATCTCTTTCGTTTTTTCATTAGCCTCTTCACGTTCTAAAAAATCAAGTTGACTTTTATCGGTTGTCTCTAGTCCAAAACTAAGCCTAGTAACACCACACTTTTTAAATAATTCTAACTTTTCTCTTGTTGTACTTGAAAAATTACATTCAATAGTAACTTCAGCATTCTTACTAACATTTAGATTATTAATTATTTCAAAAAGACGTTTTAATTGTTTAATATTTAAAGAACTAGGGGTTCCCCCACCAATATATAAAGTATCTAGTGTCTCACCTTCATATAAACTATTAATTTCCACTTCTAATTCATTCAAATACTTATTTACTAGCTTTTCATTATAAAACATCTTACAAAAGTCACAATAAGAACAGAGTTTTTCACAAAATGGTATATGAATATAACAACTCTTTACCATTTACTTATCTCCAGTTGATAAAATAGATAAAAACGCTTCTTGTGGCACTTCAACACTACCAATACGTTTCATCCTCTTCTTACCTTCTTTTTGTTTTTCAAGCAACTTTTTCTTACGAGTAATATCTCCACCATAACATTTAGCTAAAACATTCTTTCTCATAGCCTTGATATCGGTTCTCGCAATTACATGCATGCCAATAGCTGCTTGAATAGGAACTTCAAACATTTGTCTTGGAATAATTTCTTTTAATTTTTCAACTACTGCCTTACCTCTATTGTATGCAAAATCTTTATGTACAATAACACTTAAAGCATCAACCACATCACCATTTAATAAAATATCCATTTTTACTAAATTACTTTCTTTATAACCCATAAGTTCATAATCAAATGATGCATAACCCTTAGTATAAGACTTTAATTTATCAAAAAAATCATACACAATCTCTGAAAGAGGCATTTCATAATGGATAGTTACTCTTTCTTGATCCAAATATTCCATATTAACAAAAGTTCCTCGTTTATCCTGACAAAGTTCCATAATTGGGCCAATAAACTCGCTTGGTGTAAAGATACTTGTTTTAACATATGGCTCTAATGTTTTTGATACCAATTCTCTTTTTGGCATTTTTGCCGGAGAATCAACCATTAATTTATCTCCATCAGTCATTATCACCTCATAAATAACCGAAGGTGAAGTTGCAATAAGTTCAATTCCAAATTCTCTCTCAATTCGCTCCTCAATTATTTCCATATGTAAAAGTCCTAAGAACCCACATCTAAAGCCAAAGCCTAAAGCTTTTGAAGTTTCTGGTTCAAAAGATAACGCTGCATCATTTAATTTCATTTTTTCTAGTGCATCACGCAAATCTTCAAATTTATTAGCCTCAATTGGATAAAGGCCACAATAAACCATTGATTTCATAGGTTTATAACCCGGCAACTTTTCTCTTGCAGGATCATTATCTAGCGTTATAGTATCTCCAACAGCCACATCACTAATACTTTTAATAGATGCATATAAATAACCAACTTCGCCCGCTTTTAGTGACTTAACTTGTACTTCTTTGGGTGTATTAATTGATAAACCCACAACATCATACACTGCACCAGTCTCCATCATACGAACTAAATCTCCAACTTTAACCTCTCCATCTTTAACTCTAATTGAAGTAATAACTCCTCGATAAGAATCAAATAAACTATCAAAAATTAAAGCCTTTAATTTGCTATCTTTATCACCACTTGGTGCTGGAATAATATTAACAATTTTTTCAAGTAAAGCATCTATTCCGACTCCAGTTTTAGCACTGGTACAAACGATTTCCTCTCTAGAAAAACCAATATTTTCCAACTCCCGTGTTACTTTTTCTACATCAGCACTAGGTAAATCAATCTTATTAATAACTGGAATAACTGTCAAATTATTATCAAGTGCTAAATAAAGATTAGCTAAAGTTTGTGCTTCAACACCCTGAGCGGCATCAACAACCAATAAAGCCCCTTCGCAAGCAGCTAAACTTCTTGATACCTCATAAGAAAAATCAACATGTCCTGGTGTATCAATTAAATGTAAATAATATTCTTCTCCCTTTAAATTATAAGTAAGTTGCACTGCATTTAATTTAATTGTAATGCCTCTTTCTCGCTCAATATCCATCGAATCTAATATTTGCTCTTTTAATTCTCTTTTATCTAATGCTCCTGTTTTTTCTAATATACGATCGGCCAGAGTACTTTTACCATGATCTATATGTGCAATAATACAAAAGTTTCTAATATTTTCTTGTTTCATACAAGCACCCTCCAATGATTCAATTATATCATGCCAAAACGTCAAAGTAAATTACTAGATAAGACATATCATACATATAAATAAAAACCAACTATTAAAGTCGGTTATTGTAAATATAACAAAATAAATAAATTATTTCCATCTATATTTCTTCATTTTTTTAGGTAATTTTTTCAAATTTTTTTCAATTACCATTCTTACACACTCATAAGTAACACCATGCGTCTCTCCAATTTCTCGAAAAGTTTTATCTTCATCACTATTTAATCCATAATATGCAACAAGCATTTGCAGATCTCTAGGTTTATCTATAGCTGTAGTAATATCAGCTGTAACATCAGAAAGCACGACAGATTTTATGATATCATCTTCAATACTATCAGTAGCTAAATCATATGGAAGCTTTTCAGTTGTACCCATATCCACTAATAATTGTATGTAATCATCAATCCTTGTTGGGGCAATATTTAGACCTATATCTTTATCAAAATCCAAATTTTGATATATATTTTCAAATAATTTCATTGGAGAATAATACTCATTTTTCAATACCTTGTAAGGTCCCATATCACTTTCATAAAATTGATCAACCAATTCTCTAAAGCTAGCTTCATTTCCGCTGTTTTTAAGTTCAATAAACTTAGTAAATAATCTTTCAAGCACCTCTTTCGTCAAACAAACCCTATCAAATACCCAAGGCTTATCGCCTGACAAACTTGTATATACATCACTAAAATAACTACTACCGGAAAATATATAAGAAAATGATGGAATTTCTAAAATTTTCCCTTCATATAACTTATTTATCCAAGCTTCATTACATGCAGCAATAATATCATTTATATCATATGTACCAGTCGAAAACATTGTTAAACCATTGTTCAAAATAAAGTTATATGGCACATAAAGAGTGCCCAAAATTAATTTATTCATATAAGTCTTTTTTAATGTCTCATTATCAGTAGCTACTGCCTTTTTATAAAGTTCTCGTGCACTTTTAAGATCTAAAGCATCATATTCTTCAAGTTGCTTTTCCCATCTTTTCATCACTAAATCAACTTTACCCACCTAAATCACCCTTTTCATATATTTAATAATTCCCTTAAATGCGTACATATTATATCATAAAAAGCCGGTTTTGACAAGGAAAAAATTATTTCTATCTATATTTAGCATTCTTACGAGGCACTTCACACATTAAACCTTTATTTAATATTTGTCTTACCCTCTCTTGTGAAATATTATGCATATCAGCAATTTCATTTAAAGTTTTGCATTCTTCACCATCAAGTCCAAAATACTCATGAACTATTTGTCTACTTCTTGGCTTTTCTATTGCCTGATCAACATCCGCAACTACCTCAGAATAAATAATGTCATCTATTATTTTATCTTCAAAATCAACCGCTTCTAAATTTTCTGAAAGTCTCTCTTTATACCCCATATCTAATAAGAATCTAGAATAATTATATGCCTTAGTTGGCCCCATATTAAATCCCATATCTTGATCAGCACTTAAATTTCTATATATATTTTCAAATAACGTCATAAGAGAAAAACACTCATTGCCAAATCTTTTCTCAACTGTTCTTTGTTTTGAATAACATTGACTAACTAAATCTTGATAATTAAATTCTATTCCACTATTTTTTAATTCAAGAAACTTAGTAAACAGCTCATTAAACATAGTTCTTCCAATACCACCAGTTCTATCAAATAAAAATGTATTATCTCCTGATAAACTTACATATATTTCAGAAAAAAAATCATATGAAAACAAGTCAGAAAAATAACTTTTATCTAAATGAGCTCCACTATAAAGCCTTTTTATCCACACTTCATTGCAGGCACTAATAATATCATTTATATCATACGTACCAGACGAAAACATTGTTAAACCATTATTCAAGATAAAGTTATATGGCACATAAAGAGTACCTAAAATTAATTTATTCATATAAGATTTTTTCAAGTTATCATCATCCGCAGTCATAGCTTTATTATAGAGATTTTTTGCATCTTCAAAACTTAAGCGTTCAAACTCTTCAAGTTGCTTTTCCCATCTTTTCATCACTAAATCAACTTTACCCACCTAAATCACTCTTTTCATATATTTAATAATTCCCTTAAATGCGTACATATTATATCAAAAAAAGTCGGTTTTGACAAGAAAAACATCGTTTGTTGAAAAATAACAAACGATGTTTTATTTTTATAATCTAAAATATTTTAATTTATTCTATTTCACTACTTACAAAATGATACTCATCATTTTCATCTTTAGAGAACGTATAAGTAACAGTAGATGCATTATCTTTGTAATTTTCTAACCCTAATACACCAAGTTGACTCTTTACAACACCTGTTTTTTGTTCTAATAAATTAGTTTTAGCAAAATCTTTATAAATACCACAATCATATTTATCAATTGGTTTTCCAGCCTCATCAGTATATTGATTAAAACTAGTAAAAACAACCTTTTCTTTGATTATAATATTATCTGTTTTTCCTTCTCTTAAAGCACTTTCTATTTTGTATAAATATGGATTTATTCCCATTGTTTTAGCGTCTGGGCTTGAACTATCAAATGTAATTAAAAAACAATCGCTCGCAGCATCGTATGACATTACACCTGCATTATAATCCCCAACCGATAAATTTAATGAAACATTGATTGGTTCATCAGTACTATAATTATAATTTTCTCCGAAAAAATTAAACATATATTCATCAATCTTTGACTTACTAATACTAAAGACAGGTTTAACTTCTTCAGCCTCTGGCTTTTTCTCCTCTTCCTTTTCAGTAGTATCTTCCTTACTATCATCAACATCTAAATCGTCATCATCTTTTTCAAGTTTTTCATCAGTAGGAGTCATATTTATAAAATCAGAAGCAGTTGCATACCTTAATGCAAAATACATTTTCTCTTGAGTCGTAAAATCATCTCGTGTAACGCTACCGCTCCTAAAAAACTTATCACTTCTAATACCTTTTACTTCATATTTTACATTATTATATAAATAAACAACCATCTCATCATTAAGATCCATTTCAATATCTTTTCTCTCTACTGGTACTGGTTTTTTATTACCATTAATTAAAGCATCTGTTATAAAATATACAGAAAAACCAGCGATTGCAGCAACAACTATTACAATAAGGAACTTAATAATTTTCTTTTTTTCATTCTTATCCTCATTATAACCTCCTGACTCTTCTTCATTAAGCGAATCATTAAAGTTAAAATCATCCATATTCATATTAACACCTCTATCCTAATAACATTTTACCATATTTTTATAAAAAATAAATATAATTTTACTTATTTGACAAAAAAAGGCTATCAAATAGCCTCCTCTTTTCGCATCACAACAACTGATTTATTTTCAAAATCTATCATTTCATACACTTTAAGCAAAGTTTTATAATCCATTTTTTTAATCAAATCAATCTTTTCTGACAAAACTCTATCATATTTCAAATATTCATTAAAAACATTTTGAACAGTTGAATCTATATCGTCAATCATTCGAACCTCATTAGCAATCCATACCTTTTTCATTCTCTCAAAATCATCTTCTGTAAATGAATAATTTTTAACTTCTTCTTCTATTTCATGAAGTAATTCTTTTGGACAATCACTAGATGCCATAATATAAAAAGTTTTAATATTTTCAATACTTTCCCATTCTGTATAAAAATTATTAAGTAACTTCTTATTACGTGCTTTTTCTCTAAATAAAGATGATGCCCCAAACAACAAAGTAGTAATCATCGTTAAATATAAATCTTGATTAACATTATCTAATTTCATCTTAGAACAATCAACCTTAATACCTACTCCTATTTTTGGAACTTGTACTAAATGATTAATTTCTTCATACTTCTGTCTGACAGAAATATCCTCTTTTACCTTGCTAACAACAGCTTCACCTTTATTTATAATTGGTCCTACTACATCTCTAATAATTTCTATAGCTTCCATTTTATCGAAATTGCCAACAATAACAACAAACATATTATTAGGAGAATAAAAACTATTATAACAACTATATAAATCTTCTTTAGTAATCTTTAATATTTCATTAATACTGCCACCAATATCCACTCTTCTTGGATGCTTATGATATATATTTTCACGTAATTTCATTTCTAGTTTAAATTCTGGAATATCTTCATACATCTTCAGTTCTTCAGAAATAATTCCTTTTTCTTTTTCAACATTCTCATCTGTATAAAAAGGTTTATTTACAAAATTAAGTAAATATCTTAAATTCTTTGCAAACTCTTTCGTTCCATAGCAAATATATTGTGTATAATCAAATGAAGTAGATGCATTAGAACCTGTTCCACTCTCCGAAAAGAATGTAAAAGGATCAACACCATCTTCTTGTTCAAACATTTTATGCTCTAAAAAATGAGCAATTCCATCAGGAACTTTTATTTCCCTCTTTTCACCTGCAGGAATAAATTTTGTAATCTCCGAACCATATTTTGTTGCGTAACTAATAAAATAATTTTTCTTATTAGCATAAGGTAGCATTATAACTTCTAAACCATTAGCTAATTTTTCAGTATAACAATTAATATCTAATCCTTCTAATTTAATCTCTTTCATCCTTAATCCCCTCTAACAAAAATATGGTATCTAATCTTACTTTTCTCGCCACTTTCACAATCTCTTCCTTAGTAACTTTCATGATCATTTCCCGTTTAACATCAATAGTATCAGTTCCAATCAATTCCATCATTAAATAATTATCAATAATACGATCAGGGCTTTCTTGAACTTCCTCTAAAGCCGTTAAAAAATATTCTCTTGCAATCGAAATATCAGCCTCACTAAATTTACCACGACGCATATCTTCTAAATCCTTTTCAATCAACTTAACCGTTTTACTATAATTGTCTTTATCAATACCAGCTTGAATAATAAGCAATCTATCCAATTTATTAGGTACCGAATACACAGTATAACAAAGTGAATTTTCCTCACGTACTTCTTTAAATAACTTAGAGTCACTACCACCACCAAATATTATATTATATAAAGTTAAAACATAATTTCTCTCATAGTCATCAAGTCCATTAGTTCGACATGCAATTGATAATTTTGATTGTGAATTATCGATTTTTTCATTAAATTCCCTTTTCCTACGAACATCCTTTTCTTCTAATAAATAAGGAACTTTCACTTTCTTTAATGTACGAAGTGAAAAATATTGTCTAAACAAATTACTACAAGCATCACAATCAACATCACCAAGTACAAAAATATCTACCAAATCACTTTTAAGCATACTCATATAATATTCATATAAATTTTCTTCATTAATAGAATCTAAATCTCCTAAATAACCAGTTAATCTATAAGAAGTAGGTGCCTCACTATCAAATTCTTCAAACATTCTAATTAAACTATAATTGGCCGAATCTTCTTTAATTGAGTTTAATGACAACCGACAATTATTCTTAACAATATCAAGCTTTTCTCTATTAAATTTTCCCTCAACAACATCTGGATTAAAAATAATCTCACTTAAAAATTTTACTGCTTTATTAAAATTATTTTCTTCCGTATATTTATCATTTAATACATTCAAATGAAATGTCATTGTAATATAATTTCCTAATCTGCTATTACTAGTAGATACATCAGCCGCATACAAATCTTGAGCTTTTATAGTCAAATCTCTCTTACTTCCATAATTTTTGCTAGACTGCATTAATAGATCACTTATAATATTACGTTTAGTAATATCTTCCTTTGCAATCGGCCTCCTAAATACAACTTTAACTGCTACTGTCTTAAATTTATCTGTCCTTATAAAATGTAGTTTAAACGACCCCATATCTTTCTTTATATATTTCATGTATCTCACCCACCTCATTTGTTAGTATACGTAAATTTTTATCATTTATTATAACAATGATTCTAATGCAATTGTTATCATATCATTAAGGCTTGTTTGTCTCTCTTCACTACTTAATGCTTTTTTATCATACTTTGAGTCAACTACTGTCAAAAGGCAAGCCGCTTCTCTTTTTAATTTATGAGCTAAATAAAACAAACCAAAAGCTTCCATATCATTTCCTAAATAATCATCATCTGGGAAACAACTCATAAATTTATTTTGATCAACATAAGGATCAAACACATCACTTGTAATAATTTTCCCTGCTTTAACCGGAATATCTAGTTTTTCAGCGGTTTCTAATATATTATCATTTAATTTTTTAGATGCAGAATACTCTTTATCACGATCCCCATCAAATAATAATGGGAAAGTACTTACCGAATAAGCATTTGTCGCTAACAAAACATCCATTAACTTTATGCCACGATAAACAGTTCCACACGTTCCCACTCTAATAATTTTTTTTACATCATAAAATTTATATAATTCATATGCATAAATTCCAATACTAGGAATTCCCATACCATGAGAAAATATAGTAACCCTTTTACCTTTATAATACCCAGTAAAACCATACATATTCCTTACTTCATTTACCATTTTATACTCATCTAAAAAATGCTGTGCAATATATTTAGCTCTTAATGGATCGCCTGACATTATCACAACATCAGCAATATCCTCTTTTTTACTTTCAATATGAATTGACATTTTATTTCCTCCTTTTATTTACTCTTCTTTAAAATTACTATTAAATTAAAGCACAATCTTTTATCCAAAACTATATTTTACAACTTTCATTATCTTGCTTACTATTACCTTTAACTTTGCTTTTTCTTATATATGCATAACATATTGGTAGAATTAAAAATACTCCAACAAATATAGATAAAAAATCAACCAATATTGTAGAAAGTGGAACAATTATATTACCTATAATAAGCATTAAGATTCTCAAAAGAAGTAAAATTGTAAACCACTTTTTATAATTCTTTTTTCCTAGTATTTTTGATAGTGGTAACAGCATAAATATAATTGCATAAATAGACACAACCAATTCTATAGACACAACACAACTAAATGCTAAAGATGCTTGATTAAAAAATTCATCAAGTGGTTCATCACCAAATGCATAATTATTAAAATTATCAGAATAATTAATGTCAGATGTCACTTTGACATTTAAATTTAAATTACCGCATACAAATATAATACTTATTACTACAACTAGTAACACCAAAAACCAAACAAGTTTTTTCATAAAATTCTTCATGATATTTCAAAAAAGAAGTAATTAATATTCATCTCTTACTTCTTCTCCTCCTTCATCATTTAACGATACTAACACTTCTCGAGGTTTTGAACCGTTTTGTGGTCCAATAATTCCTCGTTCTTCTAATAAATCAATTATTCTAGCTGCTCTATTATATCCTAATTTAAATTTTCTTTGAAAAAGAGAAGCACTAGCTTTTTGTGTTTCAATAACAAATTTAACTATATCATTATATAAAGGATCATCTTGGTCAGTTGTACCATCCATATCTGCAAGTCCGCTGCTTGATGCACTAGTATCAACTGCCTCTAAATTTAATAATGAATCATCATACTGAGCCTTTTGCTGTTCAACAGTAAAGTCAATTATTCTCTTAATTTCATCATCATTAATAAATGAACCTTGAATACGGGTTGGAACATTTACGCCTATTGGTAAGAACAACATATCACCTTTACCAAGCAACTTCTCCGCCCCAGTTTGATCAAGTATTGTTCTAGAATCAATTCCAGAGCCTACTGCAAATGAAATACGAGATGGAATATTTGCCTTAATTAATCCCGTAATAACCTCAGTAGATGGTCTTTGTGTTGCGACAATTAAATGCATTCCTGCTGCACGAGCTTTTTGTGTAATACGCAAAATCGAATCTTCAACTTCTTTAGCTGCCACCATCATCAAATCAGCCAACTCATCAATTATAATAACTATATATGGCATTCTTGGTTTTTGTGCATCAGTCTCTTTATGTTCTTTATTCCATTTTTCAACATAAGCATTATAGCCTTCAATATTCTTTGTTTTCGAATCGCTAAATGTTTGGTAACGTCTTTCCATTTCATTAACCATCTTTGCAAGTGCCACTGCCGCTTTCTTAGGATCAGAAACAACTGGACACAATAGATGCGGAATACCATTATAAACTGACAATTCAACAACTTTTGGATCCACCATAACCATTTTAACTTCATCAGGTCTTGCCCGCATTAAAATAGAACAAATAATTCCATTAACACAAACAGACTTACCAGAACCTGTTGTACCAGCAATTAACATATGTGGCATTTTATTAACTTCACATACCCCAATATCACCCATAATACTCTTACCAAGTGGTACCATTAACTTTTTTTCAGGTGATGAAGTCATTAATTTACTGCTAATAATTTCATAAAAGCTAACCGGTGTTGCCACCTCATTTGCAAATTCAATACCAACCGTATTCTTTCCAGGAATCGGCGCTTGAATTTTAACATCTTTTTTTGCTAAAGCCAATGCTATTTCACGATCAATTGACGTAATTTTATTTACTCTTGTACCTGATGCAATTTCCAATTCATATTGAGCGACCGTTGGTCCAATATGGACTTCAACAACCTTACCAATAATCTTAAAATCACGAAGTACTCTTTCTAGTGTTTCAATATTCTTTTCAATTATCGCACTATCTGTTTCGTTTGCTTTCTTCTTAGGTTTATCAAGAAGACTTAGAGGTGGTAATTGATAAGTCTTATTTGTACTAATAATATCTTTTTTCTCAAAATCATCTTTTTTATCTACTGTATTACAATCCTTAATTTGAACATTTTTAAGTTCATCAATACTAGATATTTTAATCTTTTTATCATTTTCTTTGTCTTCATCATCTATATTATTACCATTGTTAATGATAACCGGGCTCTTCTTACCTTTAGCTTCCTTATTATCATGGGCAGATATCTTGTTTTTAGCCGCTGCCATTTTATTTTTAACAAAATCAACAATCGAGAACCCAGTTACAACTAAAACTCCCGATGCCATTAATACGATCGATATAATTTGCATTCCCTTATACGAAAATAATGCAGTAAAAACAATTGAAAAAACTCCACCAATTACTCCACCACCAGGACTAAACATGTTGCTTAATTGTCCGGTTTTCATTATTTCATTAAAAGACGCTACCAATTGATTAATAGTTTCCCTAAAAATAATCATTGAATTATAATTATTTTGTACTACAAAATCCCAATGCATCCACACTAAAAAACCAAGCAAAAAAATATATATACCTACTAATTTAGAGGTAAATAGATCTGGTTTTTCACGTTTTACCAACAAATAAGCACCCATTATCCCTATTGCCACCAATAATAATATATATAATGAACCAACTAAAAACACTGAAAATGACGCAACCATTTCTCCAACAGGCCCATATTTTCCAATACCAAGTATAGCCGCAAGAATAAACACAATTCCATATAATTCAGCTGTATATTTAAACTTTGATTTTACTACTTTTTTTCTTTTTCTCTTAGCCATAATAAATAACTCCTATCATTTACAACTCAATTATACTACAAATATTTACTATTTAAAATATAAATCGCCATTCTTTACACCATTTGAATCCATAATGAATATATTAAACAAATAATATTTACGTAAAATTACAACTTATTTAAGACTAATTATTTCTTTCTCAGTTAAACCGGTACATTCTGAAATAGTATTAATATCAATA
>CAZTRE010000028.1:0-13821 GCA_964616405.1 uncultured Mycoplasma sp.
GCCTCTCAGGGGGAGCGACCTCTTAGATAAAAAACAAAACAAGGTATTGCCGAATGCCTTGTTTTTTTCGTATATTAAAGCATATAAAATTAGATATTGAAAATCTACCTATCTAACTAATCTATAACAAAAAAAAGAGGAGAACCTCTTTCTAACTTGGTAATTTTGTATAACAAACACCTGTTGTTCCTTCTTTAACACGCGTTTTTTGAACAAGTGACTGTAACAATATCTCATTATCAGGCAACTCTATAACCGAACAATCAACATTTTCCCATCCACTATTTGGATCATGCTCATGTAAGGTTAACGGATTAACCCCTTCTACTATTCCACCATTGGGTAACTCTATAACTGAACAATTCGCATCACTCGAAGTGCAAGCTTGTAAAGCTGATGAATTGATACTTTCCATCAACTTAGATAAATGCTCAATTGGTTTAGGAATTCCATCATCTTTCACATATGCTACAAATAATTTTCTTGAATTACCTTCATCTGTGCATGCTTCAATTGGTACATCCAATTGAATATTACCATCTTCTAAAACAGTAACTTCCAACAAATTTGGGCTTAAACTACTATGATTAAAAGTTGGAAAGAAACTTTCTATGGTTTCCTTTAATTCATCATTATTCCTTACAAATCTAGTTATACTCTCTGTTACGCTTTCCATAGTTTTCCCCCTAACTGCAGCATGTTATAGCAGATTTTGAATAATCTGTCAAATTTTATAGGCCATTACCTATTAAATATTATTTGCATTTATCCAGAAACATTATCTTTTAATTTACATTTTCACCAATTTTTACACAAAAAAATCCAAACTAATATATTAGTTTGAATTTTAATTCTTCATATAATTTTTTTAGCTATGAGCTTGTTCAAAGCCTAAAGTCACACTATATTCCATATTAACACCACCTTCAGGTAGTTTGGGTTGTTCCATTCCTAAAACAGCCGAATCAAACCATGCATAATCAACATGCCCCCTAAGTGATTCACCTGGTTGAATAGTAATATTTGCTGCCTCAACTGCTGAATCACTAAACATCGCTTCGCCGCCATCAGATGCTGCAATATCATAATATGCAACTAAAAGGTTTACTCTATCTACATACCCAGAATCTCCCGCTACTAATTCACCATCATTGAAAAGTTTTGATACATCATAATTATTAGGAGAATCGACTGTTTTTAAAACAGCTGGTATTGTCCCATTATTAGTTATTGTAATGGTAAATCTTGAATTATCACCCGGTTTTGTCATATTACTTGTCGTGGTTATAGTATTTCCTTCTACTTTACATGTTCCACTTGGCCCGTCACCACCATAATATTCACAAGTGTAATCCAAATCAAAGCTTCCCGATGCCTTAGCTGTTCCCTTAATTTCAATATTTTTGGAAAAATATGCATAACCTATTATCATTGTTACTACTAGTGCAAATATTCCTATTATTATTCCTTTTTTCTTATTCATTTTTATCTACCTCCTATTCTATTTTAGAATAACACCCCCCCCCCCCACGTCAAGTGGCGGGTGGAGGGCTTGTCAGTTATTTACACTAATTTGTGTAGTGGTAAACTAAAAGTAGATAACCAAAGCGGCATGTAGACAACTTTATATTTATTTATAAACCACTCATTTTTTCAATATATAGCTTCTTTAAAACATTTAAACATAATAAGTTAATAAATTTTAAAGTGTTATATTCATAAACATAAAAAAAGTGCAAAATTCTTTACACTTTTTTAATACTCATTAACACATTGAATAATATTTGTTAATAATTTCAGTTAATTTGATTTTTGAGTAAACGCCAAATCAAGCTGGGTTTCATTAGTAACTAAAAATGCACCGCTACTATTATTACCATAATATAATTGAAATTCGATAAACATCGCCAAATATAAACTCTCACCTGGTCTTAAAAAAATATTATTGTTTTCATCCATAAAATAAGAAACATCTTCATCAAGATGAGTAACTATTGTTCCATCAGCCTTCTCGAAAGCCACCGGTTCTACAATTGTATAAATATATGATGAATTTAGAGAATCATATTCTGCACATTCGCTATCTTCTATAGTTCCATTTAATTCTCCATTAATACCATCAACACACGTTTTACGCTTTTTAAGTTGAGCTCCTTTCAATGCATCTAATTTAGCATCAATTGTACCAGTATTCGTAATTTTAGTAGTAAAATATCTTGCTGCCCCTGGATATTTAAGATCTGAATGAAAACTAACCGTTGTTCCCTCTACTGAACAAGAATCATTTTCATAGCCACCTTCTTTAGGAAAATATTCACTTGTTTCAAGTAAAGACGTAAATTTTGAATTTATCCCGCTTTCACAAGTTGCAGCAAGTGAAAAATCACCTTCAGCTGTTGCAGTTCCTTTTATCTCGATATTTTTACCAAACAAAGCATATCCTACTACCATTGTTAAAATAAGTGCAAATGCTCCGATTATTATTCCTTTTTTCTTATTCATCTTTATCCTACCTTTCTTAATTTTATTATATTTTTATAGTAACATCCCCCCCCCCCCACGTCAAGTGGCGGGTGGAGGGCTTGTCAGTTCTTTACATTAAATCTATAATTTATTGCACAAAAAAACTCATCTTTTTTCATCAAAAATGAGTTTCTTACAAAAATTTATTTATCTTTATTTTCTGCCAAAGATACATAATAATTATATCTATTTTCCGCATTAATTTTATTTTGTTTTAACATTTCATCAGCATTCTTCGAAATTTTCTTCAAGGAACGATATCTATCTTCTCCCAAAAGATAATCTTCATACTTAGAGAAATCTGCTTTACTATCCATCTTAAACTCTTCCGTTATTGGATTGTAGTGAAATAATGGGAAGTATCCCGATAAAGTAGCATCTTTTTCTTCTTGAATACTATTCTTCATTCCCTTAATAATTCCCTGAGCAATACATGGTGCATAAGCAATAACAATACTTGGTCCATCATAAGCCTCAGCCTCTTTCAAAACTTTTATTGTCTGAGCAGGATTTGCTCCCATTGAAATTGTGCCCACATATACATGTGGATAGGTTAACGCAATCTTAGCTAAATCCTTCTTCGCGCTTTCCTTACCATTAGAAGCAAATTTCGCAACTGCTCCAGTTCTTGTTGATTTAGAAGCTTGTCCTCCAGTGTTTGAATAAACCTCTGTATCTAATACCAAAATATTAACATTTTCCCTATTCGCAAGAACATGATCAATACCATTATAACCAATATCATATGCCCAGCCATCTCCACCAATCATCCAAACACTTCTAGGCATTACAAAATCTTTTAATTTAGCTAATCCTTCGATTTTTGTATCATCAATTACTTCAAGTAAAGCTGCCGCATTCTCTTCATTTATTTTCTCAGCATAATTCTTATAAATATCTTTTTCACTTTTCTTAACTAGTTTCATATTACTCATAATCATATGAACAATGCGATCCTTAATTACATCATCAGCAATCTTTATACCATAACCAAATTCTGCATTATCCTCAAACAAAGAATTTGCCCAAGGCACTGAATAAGGCATACTAGGCACGCTAGCACCATAAATAGAAGAGCAGCCCGTTGCATTCGCAATCATCATTCTATCCCCAAATAACTGTGTTAGAAGCTTTAAATAAGGTGTTTCACCACATCCAGCACAAGCTCCTGGAAATTCAAATTTTGGTTTTTTAAACTGACTACCTTTAACTGTATTAGTAGGCATTACTTCTTCCTTATAACTTACTTCATTAAATAAATATTTATATTCTTCATCCTTTTTAAGTTTCTTAAGCTCGTCTTTAGCTCTCATAATAATAGCCTTAGCTCCTTGCTTACCAGGACAAACTTCACTACATAATCCACAACCAGTACAATCTTCTAAACTAGCCCCAATACTAAATTTATAATCTTTATCTTTAATATTAGCATTAATTAAATTATTACTTACAACTTCAGGAGCATCAATTTGTTCTTTTTCATTTAACAAGAAAGGTCTAATTACTCCATGTGGACAAACAAAAGAACATAAATTACATGAAATACAATTACTAGAGTCATAACAAGGCCCCATATCCGAAACATCACGTTTTTCTTGCTTTGATGTCCCAGCTTCTACAGTTCCATCTGGATTCTTAATAAAAGTACTGACTGGTAAACTATCTCCTTCCATTGATTCAATCACTTGAAAAGTATTTTTCTTGCCCACTAAATCTTCTACAAAATCTACATATGGCAATTTAACTGGCACTAAACTTTCTAAACTTCGTTTAATCGCCTTAATATTCTTATTAACTAAATCTCCACCCTTATTCGCAAATCTAACCGCTAAGCTTTCCTCAATCTTTCCAATTGCGAAATTAAAATCAATAATCTTTCCAATCTTAAATATTAATACTTCCATAATGGAACTAATCTTACCAGGAATACCAGTTTCTCTCGCAATACTATCCGCATCAATTATAAACATCCTTATATTTCTACTTTGTAATATCTTTTTATCATGACTAGTCATTAGACCTAACACATCATCTGGACTCTTTGATGTATTAACAATAAATACTCCCTTATTTTCAATTTTTTCAAGCATTCTTAATCTTTTCAAATAAGAATCTTTTGTACAAACGACAATACTTGCTTTTTCTACATAATAAGTTTCTCTAATAGGCTTCTTACCAAATCTTAAATTAGAGATAGTTACTCCACCACTCTTTTTAGAATCATATTGAAAATATCCTTGAACATAAGCATTTGTATACGTCCCCGTAATCTTCATCAAATCCTTTGATGCCGAAACCATTCCATCACTACCGAATCCATATACTATAAACTCAACATTCTTATTTGGTAATTTAAATGACTTATCATAAGCAATTGATAAATTAGTTACATCATCACAAATACCAAGTGTAAAGTTATTATGAACATCTCTTGTATCTAAAAAGTCAAATAAAGCCTTAATCATAGCTGGAGTTGTATTCTTACTAGAAAGACCATATCTTCCACCATAAACCGCAACTTTTGCATCAACTTCTTTAATAGTCTTAATAACATCTAAATATAAAGGTTCCCCAGTAGCACCAGGTTCTTTAGTACGATCAAGTACCGCAATCTTTTTAACCGTTTTTGGTAATGCCTTAAGAAAATATTTTGTACTAAATGGTCTATATAAATGTACTTCCACCAACCCAATATTTTCATGTTTTACATCCGTTAAATAATCGATTGTCTCTTTAATTGTCTCACATACAGATCCCATCGCTACAATAACCTTAGTTGCATTTTTACTGCCATAATAATTAAATGGTTGATAATTTTCTCCTGTTATCTTATTAATTTCCTGCATATATTCATTAACAATATCAGGAACTTTATCATAGTAACTATTTCTAACCTCTGTTGCCTGAAAATAAATATCCTCATTTTGGGCAGTTCCATGAATTTGTGGTTTACTTGGATTCATAGCCCTTTCCCTAAACTCATTTAAACTTCTCTCATCAATTAATTTCTTTAGTTTATCAGTATCAATTACTTCCACCTTTTGTAATTCATGACTTGTCCTAAAACCATCAAAAAAATTTATAAAAGGTATTCTCCCCTTTATAGCCGATAAATGAGCCACTCCCGTTAAATCCATTACTTGTTGTACTGAACTAGATGCAAGCATCGCAAAGCCTGTACTTCTAGCTGCATAAATATCTTGATGATCACCAAATATGGATAATGCATGTGTTGCCAAACTTCGAGCAGCTACATTGATTACACATGGAAGCATTTCTCCTGCAATCTTATACATATTAGGAAGCATTAACAATAACCCTTGACTAGCTGTATATGTTGTTGTTAAGCACCCTGCTAGTAAAGAACCATGAACCATTCCTGCAGCTCCCGCCTCTGATTGCATTTCCACTACTTTAACCGGTGTTCCAAAATAATTAACTCTTCCTTCATTACTCCACTTATCTGTTAACTCAGCCATAGGTGAAGCTGGAGTTATTGGATAAATTCCTGCTACCTCAGTAAAGTTATAAGACACATAACTACATGCCTCATTACCATCCATTATTCTTTTCATCGTAACCATCCTTTCACTACATTAATTATATCTCAAACCTACTTAAAAAAAAAGAATTTCCCACAAGAAATTCCTAAATTAGTATCACCTATAATTACCAACACTCTTATACTAATTCAAATAACTATAAAAAATAATTTATTTAATTATAAATTACTTTTTATCATATTATAAATACTTTTATATGTATTAGCCGAATAATGCAAACCATCCTCACTTGAAAAGCCATTTGCCTTTAAATATGAATTCGTATCAATGTATTTTATACTACTAGACATACCTTGTCGCATCTTGGCATTAAAACTATCAATATCAGTATTTAAATAATCTTTACTTTTACTGGTTGGATTCACTGATACGAAATATAACTTACCACCTCGACCATTCACAGTTGAAGCCAAACTATTCATATATTCAATATAATTATTTATTTGATATAAATCATTAACTCCCATCAGTATCACAACAGCTGAACCAGAAGTAATTTGACTATTAACATTAGGTATACCGGTACTCTTCATCCAATTTAAGCCAACAGAGCTTTTACAACTCCATATGTCATTATTACTACCAACAGCTTGACCCATTCCTACCGTTCTAGAGTCCCCTACAAAAATAACTTTGCCTGCTTTTACACTAGTAGATGAATTAGAATTTTTTGAATTAGAAGTTCCTGAATTTGCATCTTCTTTTTTTTCACCTGTTTTATAATCATCTGGATTTGGTAAAATACTATTATTTTTGTCCTTATCATTACCCTTATTATAAGTTGATTCTTGCCCTAACGTACTAATACGCTCTGCTTGATTCCAACAAGCTGCAAATTCAAAAGTTTCATCAAATAATCCCATTACAGCATTTATAAGTACTGGTAAAAAAAACAAAATTAATAATGCTGCGATTGAATTTTGAAAGATATGTTTATTTTTCTTTTCTTCCGGATTACTCATTAATTTAATACCATTAATTACAGAAGCAATAATTGCAAGTATTGGTCCAACTATCCATAAAATATTCATAACTCGTTTAATTATCACTAATATATTGGCAAGACCTGGATCAGTACACATTCCACTAATTGACTCTAATATATTCATAATAGCACCCTCTCCTATATTACTTCATAAAAAAATTATAACAAGAAAAAAAGATTCTTTCAACAAAAGAATCTTTGCTTTACTAAATTATTTAACTAGATTTTTCTTTATCTCCCGTTTTATAATCATCCGGATTAGGAAGTATATTACTAGGCTTCTTATTACCATTTTCATCAATATAGCTAGAGCTATTTCCATTAGAACTAACTGCTTCCGCTTGATTCCAACAAGCTGCCACTTCAAAGTCTTCATCAAATAAAGCCATTACTGCGTTCACAATTACTGGTATAAAAAGAACCATTAACAAAGCAATTACACAATTTCGAAATAAATTCTTATACTTCTTTTCTTCTGGATTACTCATCATTTTAATACAAATAATTACTCCAGAAATAATAGCAAGTATTGGTCCAATTATCCATATAATATTAACAACTCTTTTAATAATTAAAATTATACCTGCAAGTCCTGGATCAGTACATAGACTACTAATTTTATCTAATAAAAGCATCTTTTTCTACCTCTCTTTCAACCTCAACTTTATCAATATCTTAATAAATCCCCAACTAATAAAATTAATATTTAATTTACCTACTCTTTTACAACCCAGAAGGTAGACATATCTCTAAGGCCATATTTTCCACCAGCAACCGGTGTATTAATAATTTGACCATTAATAACTAATTCAGATGAACTTCCTCCATCAAGATTAGCTGCATTATAAGCCCCATATCGTTCCATAACATCAGTTAAATCTACCATATCAGCTCCGATACTTGATGGAATACGTCCATTGATAACTAATAGTAAAACTATACCATCTTGTCTTTGACCAATAGCTGTACGTGGAGCAATTCCCCATCCACCATTACCTTTAATAAATGATCTTTTACCATTAACAATTAGATATGGACCAAATTCAACTGCATCTCTATATCCTGTAGCTACAGCCTGTTCTTTACTCATTTTACCAAGCACCAATTTATTTTCGTTAGTAAATCCAATAAATCCGCCACCCATAGCAGCATCAGCAAAATCACTAACTATTTGTCCATTTGAAAATACAGTTCCATGTGGAAGTGCCCCATTAGAGTTCCAATCAGGATCATAAAAACCTCCCGCATTCATTGCAATAACAGCATTTTCTCTTTTAGCAACTGTTAAAATATCTTGCCCTCTTTTACCTAAATAAGCAGTTGTCGCAATACTTATCTTTGACGGATCATAAACTGCTACTAAAAAGCCTTTATATCCAGAACCACTAACTTCAATCACTTTATACAAATCATTTCCCGGATCTTTTTGTAATATTTGCTTTTCATATTCATTTCTATAAATAGTTGTTGTATATTGTTTAAATTTAATCGCATTAGGATCACTAACAGAATTATTTTCAATAATACTATTATTTGACAAAACTTTTTGAATCATCTCATCGCTGTAAAGCCATGTTGCTAAATATTGATGAGACATAGTTGTCATTGCACTAGTAATCCAAAAATTTCTAAAACCGGCCCAAGGTCCATAAAACAAGAATAACAAAACACATAATCCTACAACAAAAAGAGAGGAAAATGTCACAACAATTTTCTTCTTTAAAGACCATTTCTTCTTTATTTTACTTATCTTATTTTTTTCTTTCTTTTTCATTTTTCTCATCTCTTACTTAACTTACCCTTTTTTAATTTGTTTTATCTATAACATTATCTGTTGCATCTTTCTTAGTTTCTTTTTTCTCTTTAGATCTTCCCTCAAAAACTTTATCTTTATTATAGTCTACATACTTTTTATTAGTTTTATACTCAATTAATGGATTAGCAATTCCAGCAGGTTGTGTATTAAATGTTTTAATAGCCGTATTATATAATTTAATATCTTCCATAAAATAATTAGCAACTTGTTCATAGATCAATTTGTAATTACTACATTTACTATTTGCATCACTATCTGGATAATATACATCATTACATAATCCATCCATAACATTAACATGTTTTACTACATCATCAACGATACTTTCGTAGTTATTTAATTTTTCTTTTAATATTGCATCATTAGCTGCTAATGTATCATAATATAGATTTCCCAATGATTCTGTATATAAAGTATCTCTAGTCGTTTCAAATGCTGTTACGCTAGCATTAAATTCTTCAAATGCATCTTTAACAACTACCACCTTTTTTTGTGTTGCTTCTTGATCCGCCTTTAAAGATACTACAAAAGAACTAACCGTTCCCGCTATTATCATCATAATACTTAATGTCAACATCACAAAGCCAAATTTTTTCGTTTTTTCCACTTAAATCACCCTAATTTGCATTTTACCAAATATTTCGACATTTGTACACCCTCTCAAAGAAAAAACATCTATTTCTAGATGCTATTTATCTTTTTCAGTCTCTTTTGTAATATAAATTGGTCTCTTTTTTACTTCTAAATAGACTTTTGCTAAATACATACCCATAACTCCAAAGAAGAATAATTGTAATCCCCCCATAAACATAATCATACAAGCAAGTGAGGGCCATCCCCCAACAGGATCTCCAAAAGCTAGTGTTTTAACAATAATAACTAAAATTACTATAAAGGCAAACAAACAAAAAATCAAACCAATAATTGCTGAGATTATCAAAGGAGTAGTAGAAAATGCTAATATTCCTTCCAAGGCATATCTAAATAATTTTAAAAAACTCCATTTTGTCTTTCCTGCTACTCTATCTGGCGCCACATAATCAATCCATTTAGTTTCAAATCCAACGAAACTAAAAATCCCTTTCGTGTAACGATTATATTCTTCCATATCAACAATAGCCTCTGCCACCTTTTTCTTCATTAACCGAAAATCTCTAGCTCCCGGCATTTGTGGTACTGAAGTTATCATACCAAATATCTTATACCATAGTTTTGTAAATACTTTTCTAATCCAAGAATAATCATCGTGGCTACTAGAATACAAAGCCACACAATCATACTCTTCTTCTTTGATACTTCTATACATTTCAATAATCATACCAGGCGGATCTTGCATATCAACATCCATTATAGCTACATAATCACCATCTACATTACTTAATCCTGCATACATGCCAGCTTCTTTTCCAAAGTTTCTTGAAAAAGATATATATCTTACTCGTTTATCCTTTTTCGAAAGTTCCTTAAGAACTGCAAGCGTCCTATCTTTACTACCATCATTTATAAATAAAAAGTCAAAATCTACCTTTTTCATCTCTTCAGCAACTTTAGTAATTTCCCTATAAAATATCGGTATAGATTCTTCTTCGTTATAACAAGGAACAATAATTGAAATTTTTTCTTTGCTCACCTTATTCACCTACTTTTTAAAAATAAAGAATTTGCTAAATATATAATTTAAAATAATTACAATGATATTAGAAATAATTTTCGCAACAAACTCACCACTACTTAGTAAATCAATTAATAAATACATCGCTGCCATATCTATTCCTAATGAAATTATTCTAAAACCAAAGAAACTAATTAACTCTTTTGTATTTTCTTTTCGAGATTTACCTCTACTATTAAATACAAATAACTTATTTGTAATAAATGCAAATAAGACTGCTAAAATCCAAGCTATAATATTACTTACATATATTTCAATATTAAAAGTTCTTAATATAAAGTAACTTACTATATTAACTAAAGTTGTTAATCCTCCAAATACTAAATACCAAATTCCTTCTCTAAACTTATTATACCAAGAGACATGATTATCTTCTTCAATATAATTTTCAATTAGATTAATCATATTTTTAGTATTACTTTTAAACTTATTAGCTTTAAAAGTCTTAGACTTTTCAATCATTTTACCTAATTTATTAAAATCTCTAAGCTCCAAAATATATCCTTGTTTTGCAAATTCACCAATAATTTGTCGTTGGTGATCATTTGTATGTTCCTTGAATTTTTTTAATCGTGCCGCTGCAATTACCGTTTTACCTCTTTGAATGGCACTAAGTATATTTCCAACTCCACCATGAGTAATTACTAAACTACTTTCATCAATTAATTCATTAAACTCATCTGTCGGAATCAAATCCCTAATTTCCATATTTTTTGATTCATACTTAGTATATCCAGCTTGAACTATAACTTTCTCTTTAATAGTTCCTTTTTCAATCTCCCTATCTATTGCTTTTAATAGTCTTGAAAAATCTTTATCTTGTGTTCCTATAGTTACAAATATCATTAGAAAATCCACCCCCAAAAATCAGCCTTTGGATATAACTTTTTCATACTTTCCCATTGTACAATGAATTTATCTGCAAATAAATAAACACACCTACCGGTAATAGTTTTTGTTGTTAAATTTGCAAACGTCTCAATATAAATAATTCTACTTCCAAATATTTTTCCAATACAACACATTGGACCGGCTGTATGAGCACCTGTTGTAATAATATAATCAGGATGAACTTTAAAATAAATAAATAAACTCTTAAAACAATTATAAATTAACTTGAATGGATAAGATAACATATGATCTTTTGAACCATATACTAAGAAATCTATTTTTTTCTTATAAGTGTTTTTTAATTTCAAATTAGATTTTGTCTTCTCAGTTATAACATGATAATCATACTTCTTAAACATCTCTTTTAACTGCATCAATTCTACTAAATGTCCCCCTGTAGAGGCTATAAATAATACTTTCTTTTTTTCCATCATAATCACTTCTTTTCTATTAAATCAAACCATTGTTTCCTAACAACTTCACATGTATATTTTTTTACTCCTAAACGAGAAACTTTTCCAATTTTTTTTCTTTCTTCTTTGTCATTAATCAAGTCTTCAACCTTTTTCAAAAAAGCCGGATAACTTCTATTTTTTATCAAATAACCCGTTTTACCACTTTGAATCAATTCTCTAGCACCCTCCGCTGAGTCAAAAGCAATACACGGAACTCCATGTGACATAGCTTCAATTAAAACGATACCAAATGATTCTGTAAATGATGTTAATAAGTAGATAGATGATTTATGTAATAATTTATCAATATATTCTTTATCTTGAAAGCCATGTAACGTAACTACGTCTTGTAATTCGTGAACTTTTATATATTTTGCTAACTTTCTTTTTTCTACTCCATCGCCCACAATATCTAATCGCCAATTTGGATAATCTTTATGTAAAATATTAAACATTTTTAATAAATCCATAAATCCTTTTTCTGGGCTAAGTCTTCCCACAGATACTAATCTATTTTCATCTAAAGGAGCAACCTTTTTAGGGATATTCTCAATAACATTCGGAATATAAACTACTTTACAAGGAAATTTCATTAATTCTTTTGCATAAAAACCCCTTAGTGCTTCAGAAACTACCACTAAATAATCAAGTATTTTATTAGCTCTTGTAATATTAGCCGCATATTTATAGTCTCCATGATAATGATTATGTTCCCAACCAACTTTTAAAACATCTGGTTTTCCATATTGCCCTAACCACTCATCAAATATATCTCTTGTCGCTATTATTACATCACTATCACAGTTTTTAATATATTTAATCATCGTTTTCTTACGAAGTCTTAATGTTTTTATAGCATATCCTAACTCTTTAATAAGTTTAAATATATTCTTCTTTTGCCAAGCCTCACTAATCTTATCGCGATTTGGTTTTACATCTGTTAAATAAACGATTTTTACCCTTTTATCAACAGGAAAAATTGACTTTTCAAAAAGCTTATATGTACAAGCAATTTCTACCTCGTATTTATCAACTAACATATTTGCAAGTGCTGCTACAGATTTTTCAATTCCTCCATAACCTAAGTGTAAAGATAATATTGATACTTTCTTCATTTTACATCACCTAATCTAATTATATCATTATTATATATCATAAACCAAGTTATTTTAACTACAAAAAAAAAGCCGAAGCTTTTTTTATTGTACTGGTGTAACTGTTGGTATTTGTGCATCTGTTGTTACAACTGGTGCTGCTGGTACAACTTGAACTACTGGAGTCTCAGTTGCAACTGGAGTAACAGGAGCAATAGTTGGAGCTGCCTCAATTGCAGGAGCAACCATTGTTGCCTCAGCAACAGGTGTTGTCTCAATAACAGGACTAATTGTTGCTTGAGCAACCACTGTCTCAGTTGGAATTGGTTGTGTATTTTCAAGTGGATTAGCTCCACCATATATTTGAGTTGGATGTTGATTTAAATTAATATCAGCAGGTACCACTGGACTAGCTCCTCCATATATAATAGGAGCCTCCGCAGGCGCTGCTTGAACTGTTGGGGTATCAGTAACAACCGGAGCAACTGGTACCGGTTCAACTACTGGAGCATCAACAGTAACAGGTGCAACTGGTGCTGCCTCCATCACTGGAGTTGCCTCTACTGGTGGAGCAATTGGTGCTACCTCAGGAGTCGTTATAACAGGTGCTGGTTCAACTACTGGGGCATCAACAACGGCAGGTACAACTGGTGTTGGTGTTGCTTCAACCACTGGAGTTGGTATAACTGCAGCAGGAACAGCTTCAACCACTGGTGTTGCTGGTGCAACCTCAGGAGCAATAGGCATTTCTTCTACCATAGGTGCAACTGATACTTCATTAATAACAGGTGTTGCATCACCGACAACTGGCGCTACTTCAAC